>NZ_JMDX01000118.1:0-18118 GCF_000935845.1 Paenibacillus sp. E194 | reverse complement strand
AATTTTTCATTATCCATTGAGGATATGATTCTTGAAATGATAGAGCTGACGATTGAAGCGGTGGATGCTTCTCCTGACATATCGTATGCAAATCGAAATAAGCACATTATCGGTCTGTTGTATGATCGGGGAGTGTTTAATATGAGAAATGCGGCTACAATCGTGGCAAATATGTTGAAAATTACGAAACATACCGTTTATTTGCATTTGCGTAATCATACTCCCAGAAACGAGAAGGAAACCTGTACAACCAGTAAACAAGGCTAATAACCTCAGATCCAATTATTTCATACCGATCGTGGTAATGAGTTTAAGAATAAGTTGATCGATGAAACGTTGACTGTATTCCAAATAGGTTTCCTTTTATGGTCATGTCCTCTACATATATCCATACTAAATCGATATATTTGAATAGACTGTAAAGAACTATGTGCTTTTCACTGATCGCTCAAGGAGGAATCGTATGGATGACTCATGTGTACTCGGCCCTTTAGATCCGGAGGAAAGGCAACGTAACGCGTATCAAATTCGGAAACAAGCCGCTAAAGAAGAAAAGTCGCGCAAAATCTTGCCGCAGCCTTGCATTCACGATGAAAGAAAATATCCGAACAAAATCGGAAATTTCTCGAAGGGACTGCCGCATAACGGTCTTGGAGAAGTTGATCAGCATGCTTACCAAGCATATCTCAAAGCATTGAATAGCGGCAAGCCAAGTAAATTCGAGGAAATTCCACTCGGTGGAACGCTTAAGCTCGTTAATCCGCAAGGCGCTTACGTGTATGATCTTGCTGGTCCCGACGGACATTCCTTAACGATTCCAGCTCCGCCTTCGATAAACAGTGCAGCCGCCGCCAGCGATATGGTAGAACTATACTGGCAATCGTTGTTGCGGGATGTTCCGTTCAACAGCTACGACAGGGATCCATTAGCGGCTGCAGCAGCGGAGAACCTTTCGAATCTGAAGGATTTTTACGGGCCTAAAATAAATGGACAAGTAACCCCGCAAACTTTATTTCGTGGCGTTACGCAAGGCGATCTAGTAGGGCCGTATATCTCGCAATTTTTATATAAAGATATTCCATTTGGCCTCACTTCCATTATTCAAAAATACAAAGTACCTTTGGCGGGACAACATTTCTTAACGGATTATCAAACATGGCTGAGCATTCAAAACGGCGCTGCTCCGTCTGCTTCCATTGTCTATGATCCTGAACCTCGTTTTTTAAGAAACGGAAGAGATCTAAGTGAATGGGTGCATAAAGATTTTTCTTATCAAGGTGTGTTAATGGCCTGTTTATATTTGTTGAGCTTGGGATCTTCTGCACTTGATCCGGCCAATCCGTATTTCCATTCGCGCACTCAAACTGGATTTGTTACCTTTGGTTCTCCGTATATTTTGGATTTGGTCGCACGGGCCGCGAATTTCTCGATGGAGTCTGCCTGGTATCAGAAATTTCTTGTACATCGGAGACTGCGGCCGGAAGAATTTGGCGGTCTCGTTCAACAGAAAATAACGAACAATGCAAATTATCCGATTTATGAGCAGCTCCTGAATTCTCCTGCAGTTGATCTAACCTTCAATAAATACGGAACCTACTTGCTGCCACAGGCTTATCCGGAAGGGTGCCCGGCACATCCGTCCTATCCGGCAGGTCATGCCGTAATCGCCGGCGCAGGCGTCACGATGTTAAAGGCATTCTTCAACGAAGATTTTCTTCTCCCGAACCCAGTTACAGTGAGCGAAGACGGTCTGTCCCTTGAGCCCTTTAACGGAACGCCGCTCACAATAGGCGGTGAATTGAATAAGCTTGCCAATAACTTGGCCATCGCTCGGGCATTTGCAGGTATTCATTATCGCTCTGACTGTTTTCACGGCATGAATTTGGGCGAGGCTGCCGCCATTGGTTTGCTTCGCAACTACAGGCATACGTTTAACGAGCCATTCTGCGGATTTAAGCTTACGAAATTCGACGGTACAACTATAATTGTAAAATGATTGCCCAAGTATAAAGAGCCTCTAACTTTCCTTTCCTCGAGAAGTAGTACAAGGTGTTTATGAACATATAGTATGTTATAAAACAGTGACAGTATGGACGAGAAAATAATGTCCTAGACTGTCACTGTTTATATCACTATTAATCCCATTTGAAGAAGCACAGAGACATACTCATACATATCACTGTAAGTACAATCATTACAACCACGGGGATGATAACACGATCCATTGGCAGGCCAAGTGAAGCGGCTTTCAACATCTTAATGCCCTGTGTCAGCGGTAATATATCGGCCACTGTTTGAAGCGCCGCAGGCATAACTTCATAAGGCAAGGTAGCACCAGAGAAAATAAGCATTGGAAAATAGAGCAGACTGGCTATAGCACTTGCTATTTTCATGTTTGGGGCCAGTCCACCGACCTTTTGCTTTTGCCTGCACCGTTTGCGCCCAGGAAGCCAAAACCTTCACCACGACAAATCGATAGATTTAGATGATCAACTGCTTTGACATTGGCGTAAGATTTGCTCAAGTTTTCTACCTTGATCGTTGTTTCCACGTGATCAGATCCCTCCTTAATGCTCTCTTTGCATAAATAAAATAACACCAGAGCAAAGTCTGGTGTTAAAGTGTAGGGTTTGTTGTAAATTTCGTTTTCATTTCTCCAAGGCGAGTGAGCACAATTCGAGCGTTGTTCTCGGCGTATTGCAGGGATGTAAGCCGAAATTGATCATGCTTCTTCTACATTCGTGTGTAACCGTTTCAAGCTGGTATCAAACTCTTTCTCGATAGCTTCGTCCCGTTGATAGGTAAACAGACTTATGGCAATAATGACGATAAGGTTGACGATAAATCCGGGAATGATTTCGTATACATCTCTAGTAATTTGCAAGTCAATATTTTTCCAAATAATCACTGTTGTTGCGCCTGCTAACATTCCGACAATGGCACCCCAATTGGTCATTTTTCTCCAGTACAGGCTTAACAGGATAACGGGGCCAAAGGAAGCGCCAAAACCGGCCCACGCATAAGCGACGAGACTTAAAATGGTTTTGTTTTCACCGCCCAACGCAAGCAGGCAGGCGATGACTGAAATCGTTAGAACAGCCATTCGTCCAAAGAACACAAGTTCTTTATCAGAGGCATTTTTACGCAGAATCAGCTTATACAAATCTTCTGTTAATGCACTAGAGGTTACAATGAGCTGAGAAGAAACCGTGCTCATTATTGCAGCCAATACGGCAGCAAGGACAAGTCCGGCAATAAACGGATGGAATAAAATTTGTCCAAGTTGAATGAAGACAGCTTCTGGATTAGACAATGTATAATTTGTTTGTGCAAAAAAAGCAAGACCTACTAATGCTGTTAATGAAGCGCCAAGTAATGTGGCAACCATCCAGCCCATACCAATACGTCGCGCAGTTTTGGTCTCTTGTACAGAGCGGATGGCCATAAAGCGGATGATAATATGCGGTTGGCCAACATAGCCAAGTCCCCAGGCAACTGCAGAGATGATGCCGAGCACAGTAGTTCCGTTAAATAAATCCAGGAGGGACGGATCTATGGCTCTGATTGTATCAACTGTGTTGGCAAACCCACCCGTTTCGCTCATTGCTAACACCGGTACAAGGATAAGAGCAAGCAGCATGATAAGCCCTTGGACAAAGTCCGTCCAACTGACAGCAAGGAAGCCCCCAAACAATGTATAGGCAACAACCACTCCGGATACGAGGAGCAGCCCCGCTATATAAGGAAGGGAGAAGGAGTTTTCAAAAAAGACGGCTCCTGCCACCATACCTGAGGAAATATAGAACGTAAAGAAAATGAGGATAACAATGGAGGAAACAATCCGCAGAAGTTTGGTGCTATCCTTAAATCGATTTTCCAAAAACGACGGAATGGTAATGGAGTTCCCGGAAACTTCCGTGTATGTGCGCAAACGTGGGGCAATAAACAGCCAGTTAAGATAGGCGCCAACCGATAAGCCAATGGCAATCCAGATATTTGACAGTCCTGTCAGGTAAATCCCTCCCGGAAGCCCCATTAACAGCCATCCGCTCATATCGGCAGCGCCAGCACTTAAAGCAGTTACAGCAGGCCCTAAGGAACGTCCCCCTAACATATAGTCCGTTAAGTTTGTCGTTTTTCGGAAAGCATACCACCCTATACCTAGCATAGTTGCCATATATATCACGATGGCAATCATTTTTGGGATATCTTCTAACACTGTTCCACCTCGTTTAAAAGATGATATTATTCAATATATTACCATCATTTCAACATATTGATTTGAATTTTAAAAGTGAGTTGAACGCTAATAAGTGGGATGTTCGTACATCGTTATCTGGGAGCATCAGAGAACTTTAACTTGGCAATAGACGGAGAGGGGTCAGCCTGAAGTGCCAAAAACCCGCATAAATTGCGGGTTTTTGAATTGTTATTGTTGGGAGATGAAAGGCGTTATCCAGTAAATTCCTGAACCCATGTGTTGTTATAAAAAGCAATACCGATATGGGTATAGTTATTATTCAGTATATTTGCTCTGTGGCCTGGGCTATTCATCCAATCCTTCATAACCTGGGTAGGGGTAGTTTGCCCTTTTGCGATGTTTTCTCCAGCGGTGTTGAAAGTAATTCCGAATTCCTTCAACATATCGAAGGGGGATCCATGTGTGGGAGAATTATGATCAAAGTAATTGTTGTTGTACATGTCCTGTGCCTTGACCATAGCCACATTTGACAATTCTCCACTTCTACTCAAGGAACCTAATCCTGCTTTGGACCTTTCTTGATTTACTAGATCCAGAACCTGCTGCTCGAATTCGGATAAATGATTATCCACAGTACCTTCCTGTACTGATCCTGTTGAACCTGTTGGCTCCTTATTTTCAGGATTCCCTGTAGGTACCTGGTTTGCTGGATTTCCATCCGGTGTTCGAATCAGATCCAACAAATCCAATGGAATTCCATTTTGTGCTTCTTTTGTTGTCATGGAAGATCGCTCTTTCCATGACGTAGCTGTTGATGATGCCTGTGTGAGGACAGCGTTTGGCGCAGTAGTATGATCATGAGTTGAAGTTCGTGTTTGCTTAGGAGTCACTTGCTTTTGCATCATATTGTTATGGGACGAACAACCTGCCACCACTAATAATACTGCTAATACAAAAAACTTTGCCATTAGCCAACCTCCTAGATCCGTTAATTAATGAAGTTACCGGATTTAGGTTTTCCTGCAAGCCTTTTACTTATTCCTCAGTACGGTTTGGCGTAAGACCAAGTTCCTCATAAAGGCGCACAGTGTTGGGGTGGATTCCAATGCTACGCGCTAATTTTGTTGTTCGGTACGTTTTCATGAATCCTATCACCTCATCTCTGCACTTTATCATTACTTACATTTACCGACCCGCCCAGTTTCGTGGTATCTTAGGGGAGAACGAATCTATTAAATTCTGGGGAACCATGGAGAAACAGTATGAACTTTGATTGCTTAATTGTGGATGACGAGACGGTGCTTGCAGAAACGACATGCGAATATTTGAATATGTTTGAGGTTAAATCGGCTTATGTGACCAGTGCGGAGGCGTGCGAACGGTTTTTGCAGGAAAATGACACCTCGTTAATCCTGCTGGATATCAATCTTGGCGACAGCTCGGGGTTTGACCTGTGTAAAAAGCTGCGGATGACGACAGATATTCCGATTCTATTCATCAGCGCCCGCTCTAGTGATGACGATGTGCTGATCGCCCTCAACATCGGCGGCGACGATTATATCCAAAAACCGTATACGCTCAGTATCCTGCTGGCCAAGGTCAAGACTGTGCTCAAACGCTATGGAAAACAACGTCCAACAGTGGTGGACATGCTGGAATTCGGGCGAGTGCAGATCGACCTGGCGCTTTGCCGGGTACGGGTGAACGGTGCGGAGGTCAAATTCAAAGCGCTGGAATATCGTCTGCTCTGTTATTTGGCCCAGCATAAGAACCGGGTGATACCCAAGGAAGAACTGTTCGCCAAGGTATGGGGCGACTCGTTCACCGGGGACGGAACCTTGAATGTGCACATCCGGCACCTGCGTGAAAAAATCGAGGCCGATCCCAATCGACCGAGTTATATCAAAACGGTGTGGGGCACGGGATATGTCCTGGAGGACGGCGAGCGATGAGAACTAAGGGGATGCTCCTGATGCTGCTTGTGCTTGTGGTAATGGCAGCCGGCATCGTACTGTCGGTGTGGGTGATTGAAGCCGAAGTCGATACCCGGGTCGATATTGTCATGGCGAATCAGGTGCTGAAGACGGTCGAAAGCCATTGGCCGGAAATCGGGGAAGGCGATTACAGCGGTATCACCCAGCAATTTGTCGTGCTCGACCGGAGCGGGAATGTTCGCTATCGGACAGCGAGCGGACTGTCCGAGACCGCATATGATGCGATTAGGAATAGGGACGCGGTGCTGGATGTGACGGTAGAGGGGCAGCTTGCTGGAAAGCTGATCATCCATGATGACTATGGGCAAACCATACAGTACATAAAACGGAAATTGATGGTCGTGATGCTGACGACGTTTACGATAGTGACGGTACTGTGCGCGCTATATGTTGTATTTCTGAACCATTCCATTATCCGGCCGTTTCGCAAGCTGCAAAACTTCGCTCTCCATGTGGCGCGGGGCAACTTGGACTTCCCGTTGAAGATGGACAAGAATAACCTGTTCGGCGCATTTACCGAAAGCTTCGACATCATGCGCGAGGAACTGGCGGCGGCGCGACAGCGTGAATACGAAGCCAACCGCAGCAAGAAGGAGCTTGTAGCCAGCTTGAGCCATGACGTCAAAACGCCGGTCGCCTCCATCAAGGCAGTAAGCGAGCTGATGCTGCTGCGAGCGGACGATGAGAAGACGATCAAGCAGCTTGGCATGATTTATGCCAAGGCCGAGCAGATTAATCTTCTGGTCACGGATATGTTCCATGCGACGCTAGAAGAATTGCAGGAGCTTAAAGTGAAAATTACCGAGGAATACAGCACGGTTCTGACAGAAATGATCATGAATGTGAATTATGATGATCAGATTGTGTGTGGCCCCATTCCGGAATGCATTATTTTGACCGATGCCATGCGTTTGCAGCAAGTCATCGACAATGTCCTGAGCAACTCCTACAAATATTCCGGCACCACCGTTAAAATTACCTCATTCATTGATCGCACCCACCTGCATGTCGAGATTATGGATTACGGGACAGGAGTCAGCCCGGATGAACTGCCTCTGATTTTCAACAAGTTTTACCGGGGAAGCAATATCCAAGGTCAGTCCGGAGCGGGGTTGGGACTTTTCATTTCCCGATATCTGATGCAGAGCATGCAGGGCCATATTCAATGCCATAATCGAAATGACGGTTTTACGGTGACCCTGCGGATCAAGTTGGCCTGAGTATTTAAGGAGTAGTTAAGGAGTGGGCAAAGATTAAATAAGAATTCATTTTGTATGATGAAAATGTACCGGATACCTGATACTCAATTATGCAATTTGTCGACAAGGGAATGATCATTTCGTGCAAAAGACGATATTGCGAACAGAAAAATTATGCAAGACTTTCTCTACCGGCGGGGTTCAACAACATGTGTTGAAAAATTTGGACATCGAGCTGCTGGAAGGGGACTTTACGATTATTATGGGCAGCTCTGGATCTGGCAAATCGACACTGCTCTATGCGCTCTCGGGCCTGGATAGACCAACGCTTGGCGAAATTTATTTTGAAGGGGAAAATATTTCGCGGTTCAGCAATGATCAACTGGCTCTTTTTCGCAGAACCCATTGCGGTTTCGTGTTCCAGCAAATCCACCTGCTGGACAATATGAGCGTGCTGGACAACGCAATGGCAAGCGGGCTGCTGGTCAACAAAAACAGGCAGGCCGTCGCCGCCAGAGCCAGACAACTGCTGGGAAATATAGGTTTGCCGGAATCCTCATGGAGTAAATTTCCTTCCCAGTTATCCGGTGGCGAGGCACAGCGGGCCGGAATCGTCCGCGCCATTATGAACAATCCGCGAATGCTGTTCGCGGATGAGCCTACCGGTGCGCTCAATTCTGCATCCAGCGACAGTGTGCTGGATATCATGACCGGGCTGAACTTGGGCGGGCAGAGCATCGTGGTGGTCACGCATGATCTGACAACGGCTTTGCGGGGCAACCGCATCCTATATCTGCGCGATGGCGTCATTTGCGGAGATTTGACGCTTGGCACTTTTCAGGGAGAACATGACCGGAACCGCCGGGAAAGGCTGAAAGTGTTTCTGGCCGAAATGGGGTGGTAAGGTGAATGTGTTACAGCTGGCAGCTGCTAATCTCAAAAAATCAAAAAGCGCCGCCCTCTTCCTGTTTATCTTGATGCTAATTGCTGGGCTGCTATTGAATATCGGCCTGACGGCAATGTCCGTTATGAATCATTTTTACGAAGACAAGGTGCGCGAGCTGCACGATCCGCATGTCAGTATTGCGCTGAATAGCGCCAGCTTCAAAGCGGCTTACGGGGATTTCCTTGCGTCCTATCCAGGCGTGCGGGAGATGGAGACGGAACAGGTGATTCTGCTATCCACATCTACGATCCCTTTCTATGAAAATGATTCCGGTTTTGGTATCCGCATCATGTTGCTGAATGCGGACGCCGCGCGAAGTATCGCACCAGTTAGGCTAATTGAGGCTGCATCTACGGGTTCGGGAGAAGGAATATATATTCCCTACAGCTGGAAGGTGAGGAACGGATACCAGCTGGGGGATAACTTAACCATTACTTATCAGGGCAAAGCATTCAGTTACCAAATAACTGGGATTTTTGAGTCTACTTTAATGGGCAGCTCTAGGCTGAATATGCTGAAGTTTTATTTGCCGAATGCAGCCTACCGCCAATTTACCAGGGCAGTCGGCCCCGAGGCCCAGGGAACACTGATGTCTGCCATTTTATCGGACAACGAGCAATCAGGCGAGGTAGTAAAGAATTATCAGAAACAGTTTCCCCATTCGAATGAAGTCGAAATCCCCAGTTTTTGGGCCGCTGACACAGAAACGGCGAAAGACGGTGGGGGATTCATCGTTAATTTTGTTTCCATGATCTTGGCTGCGTTCGCTGCAGTGATTGTGCTAGTGTCGCTTATTGTCATTGCATTCCACATCTGGGACAGTATCGAAGATGGGATCGCAAACATCGGTGTCCTCCAAGCGATGGGCTACACTAGTCTGCAGATTATATTATCCTATGTCGTGCAGTTTTCGTTGATTGCGATGGCAGGGAGTGCCACAGGTGTGGCCGTCTCTTATGCAATGCTGCCTGCATATGGGCAGGTCGTATCTTCTCTGACGGGGCTGATATGGAGGGGCGGCGCAAGTGCTGGCGTAAGTCTGGCCAGTATTGCAACTGTGACTTCGCTGGTGTCCACGGTGGCGCTGCTCTCCGCAGCGCGCATCCGCAGACTTCATCCCGCCGCAGCTCTGCGTGGCGGGCTCATGACCCATAATTTCAGGCGGAATTTCTTCCCGCTGGATCGGGCCAGGGGCTGCCTCCAATGGGTGCATGCCTGTAAAGCCATGATGGCCAATGGACGGCAAAATCTGCTGATCGGCATCATTATGGCCGCGATCACTTTCGCATCGGTATTTTCAGTGGTGCTGTATTACAACATTGCCGGGGATAAAGTGGCCTTTTACCAAGTGCTTGGTTCAGAAATGCCAAATGTCGGGATTCAAGTTCAGCCTGGAAAAGACAGCTTGCAGTTGCTTGCAGGGATCCGACAGATGACCGGTGTGAGCAAGGCCGTTATTATGGACTCGATTATAATGGCAATTCAGGGTCACATCGTAAATACGGAAATTTCCGACCAGTTTGAAATGCTGGATAACCAAACGGTCTATGAGGGCCGCTATCCGCAGTATGACAATGAGGTGGCCATTACCGGCGGTCTCGCTAGGCTACTCGGCAAATCTATCGGTGATTCAATCCAATTAGAAGCGGGAAATGACTCCTATTCATTTTTGATCACAGGGCTGAACCAATCGTTCAGTGCGGGAGGAAAGGGAGCTTCATTAACTCTATCTGGAGTGCATCATCTTATCCCTGGACACAAGGGACTGTCAGTTAATGTATACCTGCAAGGTGCCGACAAATCGACTTTTATGCAGAAGGTCAAAGCGGAGTACGGGGATATGATTTGGTCTGTAACTGATGTGGATGAGTCACAGGAAAGTGGAATGCAGGTATATAACTCGGCTGTTTTTGCCGTTATGACAGTTATTCTGGGAATTACGGTACTGGTGGTTGTCCTCATTATTTATCTGGTCATCAGAACGGCAGTTCTTAAGCGCAGGAGAGAGCTTGGTATTCTACAAGCGGCAGGCTACACAACATACCAGTTGATGACCCAGGTTACGCTGAGCATTATGCCCATCGCTATTGTCGGTATCATTTGCGGCGGTGTGCTGGGCGGCCTGTATACGAATGTCATACTAGAGCTGCTGCTTATGGATGCGGGCATTTCCAAGGTACGCTTTGTTGTTCATGTGCCGCTCGTTGCGATGCTCTGCATGGCTATCTTTTCGTTATCATTTCTGGTGTCCTTACTGGCAGCATACAGGATTAGAAATATTACTCCTTACTGTTTAATAACCGAGTAGCCGGACGGCAGTTCATTGGTTCAGCAAACTTCTGATGAAAAGGAATAAGTAGAGCCTAAGCGCCGTCCTTGGTTGACGGCCTCCTAGTGTTGAATCAATAAGCACAATTACAGATATTAAATGACTTTAATATCTGTAAATAAAAGGTGGATAATATGCATATAAAAATACGGAACTCCCTTATTGCGCTTCTGATAAGTATGCTCTTTACTGTTTTTTCACTCCCGGCCTATGCGACGGATACAACAAACGCAGGGAACACGCCTTCGGGGATTCCCTACGATCGGCTGGAGCAGGAGATCGACAGTTATGTAAACGCTCATGTCGGAAAAGCAAGTCCCGGAGCTGCGGTTGTGGTGACCAAGGGCGACAAGATCATTTTCTCCAAAGGCTACGGTTATGCCAATATCGAGAAGAAAACGGAGGTCGATCCTGCCAAAACTGTATTTGCCTACGGCTCCATAAACAAAGCGTTTGCCTGGACGTCTGTGATGCAGTTGGTGGAAGCGGGCAAGATGAAGCTGGATCAAGACATCAGAGCTTACCTTCCAAAAGAGCTTGCCGAGAGACTGTCGATTAAGAAGCCGATTACGATGCTGGATATGATGAGCCATACCGCCGGTTTTGAGCAGCATCCACTAAGCACTTTCGCTATGTCGGCGGAGAGTATGACCTCGTTGGAAGAGACACTGTTTTCTAGCCAGCCAGCGCAAATCTATGAACCTGGCAAGGTGATCGCCTATTCCAACTTTGCCACCGCATTGGCTGGTCTGGTCGTGGAGAAGATCAGCGGTGAATCCTTCTCGGACTATGAAATGAACCATATTCTGCGCCCGCTGGGAATGAACCTGACCTCCGGCCATCCGACCTTGGAGGATCGCCCTGAATTGCAGAATGCGGAAGCTACAGGTTATGCGATGAAGCCTGAGGGCGGCTTCGAGGCAAGAGCGCACTATTTTGTTCCTATGTATCCAGCAGGTGCCATGGAAGGAACAGCGGAGGATCTGGCTCGGTTCGCTATAGCACTGAATGTCCCATCCAGTCCGCTCTTCACCCGGCCGGAGACCGTACAGACGATGCTGTCCCAGAGCTATACGCCCAATGCGGAGATTCTGTCCAATGCGCATGGATTCTGGGAATACCGAGCTAATCCGCATACCGTTGGGCACAGTGGAAATGTGAAGGGGTTCTCTGGCAATTTTGCCGTCGTCCCCGATGAACAGCTAGGCATCGTTGTTTTGACGAATATGGAGATTGAGCAGAAACTCACCTCCGGCATCATTAATCTGCTGATTCAGGACAAGACACAGGAGGCCGTGACCCCGGCCGATGATTTGGCTCCGTCCAGCGAATTGAACGGATATTACGTGCAATCGGGCGGTACCTTCACCACGTATCACGAGGTTATCAATTATCTGGGGTTAATCAAGGTAGAAGCTAAAGGAAAGCATGATCTTACTCTAAGCGTGATGGGGATGTCGGGAGAGATGAAGCAAATAAAGCCGAATGTATACAAATACGCTAAGTCCGATAATCCAAGATTCGAACGCTTGGCGCCGGCTTTGTATGCGGAAATTTCGGATGGCCAGGTCGTGCGGTTAAGCAAAGGAATTGCAACAGATATACTGCCGCTGCAAGGAAACCGTTCGCTTCCGGCACTAACCAGCTATCTGGTACTGGCCGTGATCGCGATTGCATTCTTTCTGCTGGCTCCGTTTATTCTGCTGGTTGGTTGGATCTTTCGGAAAAGAAAGGGAAGTCCGTCCGCATCCACATCTACAGCTAGCCGCCTGTTAATGGCTGTTATATGGTGTGGGACGATTTTGGTGGTCAACATCCTATACTTGATGGTGAATGCCATGATTAATGAAAACGTAACGGTAGGTCAGATGAATGCTGGCGTCGCCTTGAATTGGGTTCTGGCAGCACTCGCCGCAGCTCTGTTTGTACTCTCTATCTTTAAAGGCAGACATCAAGTGATATCCAAAGGGCACAAAGGGTTCCGGATCGTCGTGGGAGTGCTGTTCACCGGGTTTGCTCTGCTGCTAGTCAATTGGCACTTCTTTCATTTCATCCTATAGTTCCAGTCGGGTAGGCGATCAATGATCTCATCTGACAAGTGTGATATCGTGCCGCACCGGAGCGCGTCCGGAAGTTAGTTGTAAACCTTGATTTTCTTCTGACTGGTACGTGCCGTTATCAAATCTATTAATATAGCATATTATGTAAAGCAACGTGAAACTATAAAAATGTTGCGAAAAGGGGATGGATATAAATGGCTTTATTTGAAATTGGGGCGAGATGTCTTTTCAATTTTCGAAACGAACGCTTTTTCCTATTAGTTGAAGATGAAATTACAGTTCCAGATAAAGGTGTGGAGATTGATCCGGTTAATATCTATGAAATTGACCAGCAAACTTTCAATTTTATCAGTGAGGAAGGAGATACGAACGAGTGTGTACCAGTTGCGACACTTCCAATTGTACCACCTGGATTTAAATTAGAACGAAAGTGTATTTTTACAGTAGATAACGCATACTGGGTAATCTATGATTTAGAAAATGGAAGTGACAACAATGTTATATTAATCATCGATGCAGCTTTATTTAACTCATTGAAAAATGCTGGTGTTCGTGAATGTGTTCCTCAAAATTTCATTAATTAAATGGATCAGACCTCAAATAGAATACTTTTTGAAAAAAATTACCCCTCGTAGGTTTTTACGGGGTAATTTTTTTGTATGAGCCTTGATGTTGGGATGCTGAATATGCATCAGGAAAATTACTTTGGGCGGCAGGTTAAAATTATTTACGAAGACAGGCACGGTGAAATTACGCAGCGGCATATCGGCGTTCCAAGATGATATACATGATTGGAGAATTGAATGAGGGATCTAGTAGTGGCAAAAGCAGATAACACTGCAGTTACAGCAAAAACGAAACAGCCTTAGCCCGATGGAAGGACGAGCTAAGGCTGTAAGCATTCTATTTTATTCTACTGTCTTCTTGACGGGGTCAGTCCATCGAAAATAACGGAAGATGCCTTGCTTTATTTCAGGACTGAAACTGAAATCCAGATTCAGATTTAAGCGTACCGCTCGATCAGCGTTTCATACACACTTTTTGGACGGAGTCCGACTAGCTTTTCTACCGGCTCGCCGTTATGAAACATAATGACGGTCGGCATGGACATAACGCGGTATTCAGACGCGATGGCAGGGGAGTCGTCACAGTCTACCTTGACTACGTTTACCCGTTCCCCATATTGATGATCCAACTCGTCAAGAATTGGAAGAAGCGCTTTACATGGCGGGCACCACGTTGCTCCGAATTCAACAAGTGTAACCCCTTGCTCGCGAATAGATTCGCGAAATGATTGTTCATTAACTTCGTATATACTCATCGTTATTCCTCCTGGTTCGTTGTTTGTCTTTCCTTCATAATGAAGCGGATGCGCTCTTGCAGATTGGACTTTATAGATTGAAGAAGATGGATTTGCTCGTCGATTTCCGCAAGCTTTTGCTCATATATCGGGAGCACTTCTTGACAGAAGGCTTCTTCATTCTTGAGGACGCATTGCAGAAATCCGGCGATTTGCTCCGTTGTAAGTCCAAGGCTTAAATAAAACTGAATGGTGCGCACTTGTTCTTCCGCAAACGTTGAATATTCGCGGTAGCCATTCGTATGCCTAGCGGGAGTAAGCAATCCCTGCTGCTCATAATAACGCAGTGAGCGAAGGCTAACCCCAGTTCGGGCGGAAAGTTCACCGATTCTCATGTTCAAATCCCCTTCACGAATGATTCTTCTTCATTATAAACCCTGACATTAGTGTTAAGGTCAACCACTAGTTGATGTGATACATAAAAAAGAATCATCAGGCTAGAAGAGGGGCTTGGCATTTGCGCAAATACAGTAAAACCTCCAATTCCACATCGTGGGTTGGAGGTTTCTTTGTAAGTAACCTATTTAAATAAATTCAGCGTCGTAATGATGATCGGCATGGCAAACACGTCGATAAGAAAGGCTCCTACAATGGGAACGATCAGGTACGCTTTGCGGGAAGGCCCGAAGCGTTCCGTTACCGCAGCCATATTGGCCATTGCATTGGGCGTGGCGCCGAGACCATGACCGGTGAACCCGGCGACCATCACGGCGGCGTCATAGTCTTTGCCCAGCAACCTGAACAAAACGAAAATCCCGAACAGAACAATAAAGAGGACTTGGACCAGCACGATGGCGAGAATCGGAAGGGCAAGATCTGCCACTTCCCATAACTTGATGCTCATAAGCGCCATGGACAGGAAGATGCCAAGTGTAACGTCGCTTACTAGATTGATGCTCTTCATGTCGATGGCATTCGGATTAAATATGTCCACAATGTTGCGGACGATAACAGCCACGAACATGGCTCCGACATATCCAGGAAGGACAAAGCCTGTTGCTGACGTGAACAGCTCTCCCAAATACGTCCCAATCGCCATACAGAATGTAATGAGCAGCACTTGGATGAAGAAGGAATTTGTCGTTATCGGCTGAACGTATGCTTCTACGCTCGCAGCTTCCTCATTTGTTTCCGTCGGCTTCAGATTGTATTTCGCTATCAAATATTTTACCGTCGGGCCGCCAACCAGCCCCCCTGCGATTAGACCGAAGGTAGCTGACGCGATCCCAATAGACAATGCCGAATGGATTCCCAGATCTTCAATGGTTTGTCCAAATGCGCTCGCAGCTCCATGTCCGCCTTCCATAGATACGGCTCCTGCCATCATCCCAATAAGCGGATGAATGTCGAATAACGAGGCGAGGGATACCCCGATTACATTTTGCGCCAAAGCGAGAAAACCGCAGGCAAGCCAGTAAATGACGAGCAGCTTGCCGCCTAATTTGATGAGTTGAAAACTTGCTCCCAATCCTACCGTAGTGAAGAACGTGAGCATGAATAGACTTTGGAGCGAAGTATCCAAGGTAATTTCTAATAGACCTGTCGTTTTCAGGATCGTAGCTAGGATAGCAAACAGCAGTCCACCGACAACAGGCGCTGGAATACAAAACTTTTGCAGTACTCCCGATTTTCTGACAAGTAAGGTTCCTAGTACAAGCAGGGCTACAGCCAAAAATATCGTATTCACTTGATTAAGCGCCAGCGTCATCAGTGTTCCTCCCCATAAATGTCATGATAGCTTCATTCGTCAAGTATGCTCCTAGCTTTATGGTTCTCCCGTTCTCGTCAAGAGCCGGATTCACCTCACAAATATCGAAAGAAAGCGTTTTCTTATGAGCGGCGACCGAGCGAATAAGCGTGCGAACTACCATCGGTGTTAATCCGAAAGGAGAGGGGGCACTGACTCCCGGCGCAAATGCCGCATTGAGAACATCGGTACAAAGGGTGAGCATGACATAATCCTGTTGTTCGATGAACGTACGTAAGGATGAAAGGGTGCTATCCATCTGTCCTTCATGCATGTCTTCTTCTAGAATGTAGCGGGCACCGATCTCGTCCGCCTTGTCGAACAATTCTTGTGTATTACCGAAACGCTGGATGCCAAGCACCAAGTAGCTGCTGTTGTGATCCTGCTCTAATATTTGGCGGAACATCGTTCCTGATGATGGCTGAGTGTCGTAGGGGCGTAGGTCGAAATGGGCGTCAATGTTGATAATTCCTAGTGAAGCATCTGGTTCGATATGCTGACGGACACCTAAATAATGTCCATATAGCGTCTCATGTCCTCCGCCTAAAATAATGGGAGTAGCGGATTTGGAAAGTAGGTCAAATACGGCATGGCCCAATGCTGCCTGGGCTTCTTCAAGCTTGTCATTGGAACAAGTCACATTTCCCGCATCGACAAGGTGATGATCTTCCGCTGTTCTCCAGGGGAGGCTTGCGAGCGCTTGCCTGATCGCATTCGGAGCGTTCGCCGCGCCTAATCTTCCTTGATTGCGCCGAACGCCTTCCTCGCATTCAAATCCGATGATGGCGCAAGTGTTGGGAGAGAAGGTCTTACATGTTGCATCCAGCTCCATCCGTTCCACAATTTGATGGTAGCGGAAGCTGCTTCTTCTTTCCGTATGATCCGTTCGGCCGTTCCATACATCGGCTCCAATCGATTTTCGCAATGTCCCCACCCTTTCTCGTATGCTGTTGTTCCATTATATGATGACATTCTTATAATTTTAAATATATAATACAAATATATTAATAGCTTTTAGCTATAAATAGAGAAAGGAAGATCGTTCTGGATATCAAACAACTCCATTATTTTGTGACGGTTGCCGATCAGTTGAGCTATTCCAGAGCCGCGCAAAAACTGCATATATCACAGCCATCATTGAGCAACGCCATTAAAAACTTGGAGCATGAGGTCGGATCGCCCTTGTTCGAACGAAGCACGAGAAAAATCGAACTGACGGACGCTGGCAGTGTCCTGTATGAGAAGTCGATTCGGCTGCTCTCCCAAATGAACATTTTGAAAAAAGAGATGGAGGAAGTAAAGCTGACCGGAAGAGGGGAGCTCGTGATTGGCATGATCGAGTCCGTGAGACAATGGGTGCCTCAAGTGATCCGTGAATATCACAGCCGCTTTCCTTCGATGCATATTAAGCTGTTCGAGGTGCTGAGCAGAAAGGCGGTGGTCGATTCCTTGCGGAAATACCATACCCACCTCGTCATTACGAACCAGTGCATCCATGAAGACGATATTGAGTCGCTCCCTTTGTATAAGGAAAGGTTAGTCCTGGTGCTGCATCGGGATCATGCTTTAGCCCAGAAGAATTCCATTACATTCAAAGAGTTGGAGAAAGAACCCTTCATTATTAGCATGGAAGGATTCCAGACGAGAGAAGATATTTTGAGAGCCTTTGCGCTAGAGCAAACGTTTCCGAATATCAAATTTGAAATCGAACGGTTTGAGACCGCTCTGACATTGGTAAGAGAGAATCTTGGGCTTGCGATTATTCCAGAAAATTATCTAGTAGAACCGAAAGATGAATCGATTGTCCGCAAAACGTTGGATTCGCCTGCGTTGGAACGAACTGTCTATTTAATGGTTATGAAAAATCGGTATTTGGCACCTGCGGTTCAATGCTTCTTGGAAGAGATTCAACGCAACTTTGCGCCGGGGCACAAAGGAACGGATGTGATATATAGTATGGGTAAGGGTGAAAAAGAGAAGTTAGAGAGTAGTAATCTTTAAGGTAAGGAGGTTCGTGCCATTTCTCTACTTTGTATCCTGTTCTGAAGTTCATAGATATCATCGGGGTATTTGCAAGCTTCGCAAAAATCATGAGAAAGTTCAATAATAAGATGAAAGAGGTATCAATGAGGTTGAGTTAGATGTGAGTTTTCAGATGTTTGATGATTCATACAATGAATGTTGTAGTTTTGGGGAAATATATAATACAAAATACTTAGAGATATAAAGAAGGCAAGGGATCTGGAGTTAAAGCAATATGTAATATATACATATGACGACGT
>NZ_JMDX01000117.1:0-18199 GCF_000935845.1 Paenibacillus sp. E194 | reverse complement strand
GTGCGTTAAGGATTCTGGATCGTCATACGTAATAAAGCTATGTCCGTCGTACAAATATGTAGATTTCGCTTCCTCATCCCAATGACGAACGAATCCATTCTTGTTGATATACTCCGCAACCAGCTTCGTATAATCAGGTCCATACCCACCCGACCCAGGCGCCATTTGCAAGTAGCCATTATTTGTATTCGGCACATCCTTCCACATTCTTGAATAGAAGGCAGCACCGATGACAATCTTCTCTCTAGGTACTCCTGCAGCAGCGAATAACCGTACAGACGAATCTACGCTAATGCGGAACAAGTCCCCTGTTGATGTATATAAGTTCGTGTGATGGCCGGTCAAGGTTTGGAAGCCACCGCGCATATCGTATGTCATGAGCTGGATGAAATCCAAATACGAATGGATCACATCCATTTCCGTACCATCGATATAGTATTGGTCTGCCCCTGCTGCAATCGTCAGCAGATAGTGTCTTCCGTCTGCTTGCCCCTTGGCGTCAAGCACCTCGCGCATTTCCTTAAGAAGCAAGGTGAAGTTCTGCTTATCATTCGGGCTGGACGCAATTCCTGCTTCCGAATAACATGGGTACTCCCAGTCAAGGTCGATGCCATCGAACGGTGCTGTCTCTAGGACTCGCACTGCAGACTCTGCGAACAGCCGTCTTCCTTCAGCTGTCGACGCAGCCTCAGAGAAACCGCCTGCACTCCATCCGCCCACAGACAGTAGAATGAGCAGCTCAGGGTTATAAGACTTCAATACTTGCAGCTGAGACAAATTCTGCAAATGATCAATCGTAATGCGGTCGTTCTTCACATGACCAAATGCCACGTTCAAATGAGTTAGCTTCTTCGCATCTTCTGCTGTAACATTCGGCAGTACAGAATCACCTGCGTAACCCGCTAAAATCAGCTTATTGCTGCTCATGCTGTCGTCTTCCTCTCTCCACGTTGTGTTCTCTATATTATCAAGTTCCTAGTTGTGTGTAACCACGGCACCGGAACCACCGTACATATCCAGTTCGCCTTCCAGTTCAATCTTCAATACCGTTACATTCTCATGTGCATCTTCCGGCGTCATATGTATCCATGTTGTACCCGGGATATTGAACCATGGCACACCGCCTTGAATTTCATAAGTTAATTCCTTGCCAGAGTGAAGCACCGTAATCTTTTTAATTTTATTCGAAAGACCTTTTAAGCAAACGCTTTCTTTCGGATCATCGTATACGAACAAATACAGCGTCTGACGATCCTTGGAAACGGTACTGCCGCCCAAGTAATAACGAGTATGAATGCCTTCATCCGTCTCATAAATAGCCTCTTCATGCGTCCGAATCCAGTTGCCCAGACCAATGAGCGTCTCTTCCTGACGCTCCGGAATCGTGCCATCCTCCATCGGCCCTACATCCAACAGCATATTCCCGCCCATCGTAATGCAGTCACAGAACATTCGGATAATTTGATTCAATGATTTATAGTAATCATCATCGTGTTGATAGCCCCAAGAGCTGTTAATGGTCGTGCAGAACTCCCACGGCCCTTCTGGTCTTGTAATTGGCAATCCCTGTTCCGGAGTCTTGTAGTCCCCATGTCCTTGAAGTCTGGAGTTAATGATAAGCTCAGGGTTGAACGACAGCAGGTAGTCTTTGAACGCTGGCAAATTCCACTGTTCTGCGCTGCGCTCCCAATCCCCGTCGAACCACAGCAGATCCACCTTGCCATAGTCAGTAAGCAATTCACGCAATTGATTGTTATTAAATTCAAGGAAGCGCTGCCATGCTTCTTCATCCTGTACACCATCCGTCGGACTGCAGAAGCGGTTCACCTTGCTCAGATCCTCAGGCACCTTCCCGCCTTCGTACACACTTGCATAATCTGGATGTGACCAGTCAATCAAGGAATAGTACATACCTAGCTTAATACCGCGATCTGTAAGCGCCTTGGCATACTCTTTGATAAGATCACGCTTGGCAGGCGTCTTCTTCACAACGTTCAAGTCACTGTACTTCGTATCCCACAATGCAACGCCATCATGATGCTTCGTTGTCAGAACTGCATATTTCGCACCAGACTTCTCGAAGAGGTCTGCCCACTTGTCTGCATCGAACTTGCTTGCCGTAAATCCATCGAGCTGCTTCATGTAGTCTTCATACGACACTCTTCCATTATAGAAAGACCAGGATTCTGAAATCCCATCGACCGCATAAATGCCATAATGAATGAAAATCCCAAGCTTCGCTTTCTCAAACCACGGTTGTACCATTGTTATGCCCTCCCATATTCTAGTTGTACAATTCGTATTATCGCATATTTTGCTAGAAAAGTGTTAGCGAAAACATTCCGCGCCACACCTAACTTTTTCACAGTTAGATGTGGCGCGGAATCCAAGTGGCAGACACGCCTTATTTGGTTGTTGAAGCCTAGTTATTTCGTAATATCAATAAAGCCTTCTCCGAACACATCCCGCACATCATGAATCGTAATAAATGCATCCTTATCAGTTGCTCGGACGATTTTCTTCAAGGTTGATACTTCTTGCTTACTAATAACAATATACAGTACTTGCTTCCGATCCTTCGTGTAATAACCGTGTCCTTCCAGTACCGTCACTCCTCGATCCATGACGACATTCACTTGTTCCGCGATCCGATCATGCTCCTCAGAGATAATCGTAACCGCCTTCTTCGGATTCAAGCCTTCGATAATGAAGTCCATCACCTTCGTCCCAACATACAGCATCGCGATAGTTAGCATCAAGCCTTGCGGTCCAATGATGAAGAACGACGCGAATGCAACGATGAGGTCGAAGAACAATAATGCGTAACTTATATTCCAATCCAAATACTTGTTCATAATGCGTGCCAAAATCGTCGAGCCTGCTGTTGTGCCACCAACTCGGATGATGAGACCGATCCCGACACCTGCGAAAATACCGCCAAAAATCGCATTGATCATGAGCTCATTGGATGCAATCCGCCAGCTCTCCGTCAAATGCAGGAATAATGAGTTGAACACAACTGCAATGATGGTATAGATCGTCGTATTCTTATCCAAGAATTTGTAGCCAACGACAAGCAATACCGCATTTAAAATCAAGTTCATCAACCCTGGTGACCATTCAAACAGATAGTAGAGAATAATGGTAACCCCTGTTACCCCGCCCTCACCGAAATCATTGGGGATAACAAACAAGTTAACTGCTAATGCAAAAATGAAAGCGCCTGCGATAATGATAGCAATATCCGTAATTCTTTTTTTCATGAAAGCCCGTCCTTTATGTATGAAAATCATCTGTCCGAATTATCTCATCAAACTAAAGCAGTGAAAATTGATTCATGAATATACGGGTGTTCCCCTAGTATGGATATACATGATACATGCAGCCGGTACATTAAGTATTCCGCTCTTATGACACGACAATACAAAAACAACTGAGCGTTCCCACTCAGTTGTTCTTGCATCATTCCTAGCAATCCTTATCATCTTATGCAAAGATATCGGATTGTTTGACACGATCGTTCAGCATTGTAAAGTCTTTGTCTTGCAAAGGCTCTACCTTACCCTTTTGATATCCGCTTCCCTTCGTGGAGAAGAAGTCATGTGTACTTGTTTCGGTACGGATACCGTTCAAGACAACTGGGTTAACATCTTCTTCTGGGAAGTATTGCTCAAAGCCCAAGTTCATGAGCGCTTTGTTGCCATTGTAACGAATGTATTTCTTCACTTCATGTGTAAGTCCAATTGCATCATACAGCTGCTCGGTGTATTCAAGCTCGTTCTCGTACAATTCAAGCATCAGCTTGTTCACGAATTGGGACAATTCACGCTGCACGTCCGCACTTTGCTTATTGTAAATTTCCTGTGCAAGCAAGCCTACGAACACGCCATGGACGCTCTCGTCGCGGATGATCAGCTTAATGATCTCACCGCTTGCTACCATCTTGCCTTGTCCAGCCAAGTACAGTGGATAGAAGAAGCCGGAATAGAACAGGAAACTCTCCAAGAATACCGATGCCACCATCGCTTTGTACAAGCTGATTGGATCGTTGTCTTGAATGCCCTTATATAGGCCGTCAATGATTGCTGTCTTCTTCTGCAGGTGCTTATTGTCTTTTACCCAATCGAATGTCTCATCAATCATTGCTGTGCTAGCAACCGTCGTAAAGATGGTGCTGTAGCTCTTCGCATGAATTTCTTCCATTGCCGCTTGGAAGATCAGAATTGCCTTCTTCTGCTTCCCTTCTACATGCTGCGCAATAACCGGCATTCCCACGTTCCCTTGTTCTGTATCCAGCAAGGTCAAGCCGCCAAGCACATGCATATAGGCAAGTTTCTCATCATCGGACATTTTCGTCCAAGACTTCAAGTCTTTCGAGATTGGAATCTCCGTATCAAGCCAGAATTGGGACGTATTTTGCGTCCACAGCATTTCCATATAATCCGATTCAGGTCTGTTCCAGTTAACAGCTTCAAAGTTTCTCATCTACGAATCTCCTTCTAGAGGTAATTCAAAAAGACCGCTTTAGATCACGAAGTAATATACACAGTGCTCGGTGCTGAAAACCATCCTTTTTGAACTCTCATTTAATGCAGGTTGCGCTCAATTAGACAACGCAGCTTACACACTCATCGATTGTTTTCTTCTTCGTACGTGTATAGTAGAGCGTCTTAAGCCCCTTCTTCTGTGCGTAAATATAATATTTTGCAAGATCACGAGTCGTCAGATCATCCTTAACAAACAGTACCGTTGAGATCGCTTGGTCAATATGAACTTGAACATCCGCAACCAAGTCAATCAGGTTGAACATATCCATGTCATATGCTTCTTTGTAATAGAAGTAGTTCTCATCGTTAATGTAAGGCATTGGATAAATCGTCTTGGAATCTCCGTACTCACGCTCCTCGATGCGCTGAGTAATCGGTGCGATCGAAGCTGTTGACGACTGCAAGTACGAGATAGAGCCTGTAGGTGCGATTGCCAGACGGTATGCATGGTACAAGCCATGCTCCATCACTTGCTCCTTCAAGCGAGCCCAGTCTTCCAATGTAGGCATCGAGTGACCGTCGAACAATTCCTTCACTCGATCTGTCTTCGGAGTGAAGTCCGTGTTCAAGTATCTATCGAAATATGCGCCGCTCGCATATTCACTCTTGTCAAAGTCCGTGAACGTCACGCCGCGCTCTTTCGCAATCAGCATGGAACGTTCCAAGGAATAGAAGTTCAGCATCATGAAGAACGCACGCACGAAGTCTCTTGCTTCCATGGACTCATATGCAATCTTGTTCTTCGCCAAGTAACCGTGCAAGTTCATTGCACCGAGGCCTACCGAATGAAGCTCACGGTTCGCCTTCGCTACGGACGGAACGATGCTGATATTGCTGCGGTCAGATACTTCTGTCAGTGCGTCCATAGAACGATGAACCGTATCACGCATCCGCTTATTCTTCATGACGTTAACAATGTTAAGTGAACCCAAGTTACAGGAAATATCGCGGTTAATCTCATCCTCAATGCCGTAATCGTTAATTGTGGACACTTCACTAAGCTGTGCGATCTCACTGCACAGGTTGGAGAATTTAACCTTGCCGATTTCTTTCAGGGCATGATATTCATTCGTATTGTCTACGAACATGATATATGGGTAACCAGATTCCATCTGAATCTGTGCAATTTTCAAAACTAGGTCGCGAGCGACAATTTTCTTTTTGCGAACTTTCGGATTGTCTACGAGCTCATCATACATTTCGGAGAGATCCATATCATCCAAATGCTTGCCATATGCCTGGAATACCGTGTGCGGATAGAACAAGTACATGTCTTTATCCTGCTCAACAAGCTCGAAGAACTTGTTCGGAGCAACGACGCCGAGCGACAAAGTCTTAATGCGGATTTTCTCATCACTGTTGATTTTCTTCGTATCCAGGAATTCATGGATGTCAGCATGGAATACGTTCAAGTATACAACGCCGCTTCCGTCACGCTGTCCCAGTTGGTTTGCGTAGGAGAAAGCATCCTCGAACAATTTCATAACTGGCAGTACGCCGCTTGCTTTACCGTCTAGCCCTTTGATCTGCTCGCCTGCACCGCGAATCTTGCTCAAGTTCAAGCTCACGCCGCCGCCAATTTTACTTAACTGAAGTGCGGAGTTGATCGCAAATCCAATCGAGTTCATGGAATCGTTCACTTCGAGCAGGAAGCAGCTGACAAGCTCTCCTCTGCGCTTCTTCCCTGCATTCAGGAAGGTTGGCGTTGCTGGCTGATACTCTTGTGCAATCAACAGATCCGCATATTCAAATGCTTTGTTCATATCTCCGCTCGCTAAGAACAGGGATACAACCGCCAGTCTGTCTTCATAACGTTCCAAAAACTTCGTATCATCATTCGTCTTCATCGCGTAGTTATTGTAGAACTTGAACGCACTCATGAAGGATGGGAAGCGGAATTTCTTCGAGTATAGGAACTCGTACAATTTCTTAATATCTTTAAATTCATATTGGTCGAAAATCTCTTTCTCATAGTAATCATTTTCGATCAAATAATGAATCTTCTCTTCAAGGTTATGGAAAAACACTGTATTTTGATTGACATAATCAACGAAGTAGCTCTTTGCTGCGTCGTGATCCTTGCCAAATTGAAATTTACCGTCCTTCTGAACCATGATTTCATTGTTAAGCTGTATCCATTTTGGTATCAAAGTCATGGACCTCCCGAATAAAGTTGTCTACATCTCGTTTTGTCCCGCTGAGTTCAAACTTCATCAGTACGGGGACGGAGTATTCTCTGGAAATATGGTCAGCTGCAAGCCCATACCGAGTGCCCCAGTTCATGTTGCCGCTAGCCGCGACACCTTGGAGCAAATGACTGTGTTCTTCCAGAAACTCTTGCGTGGACTGGGGAACTTGTCCGAACCCGGTCGTGTACGTAATGAGGATAAAAGGCTCATTAAGCTTGGTGTCAGGCGTTACACGAACACACTCCAAATCTAATTTATCGACGAATCGTTTCACGTTACCCGTCTTCGAATCGTAAGCGATAAGCACGTGATCCCTCCGTTGTTCGACTAGATTGCAAATGGAACGAACAAAAAATGCTCATTCAAAAACAAGGATCAAAACGATCGACACGTTGCGTACCCTAATTTCGTGTATGCTGTCGCTTTAATCTCTCAATCTCTGAATAGGCATGTTCTTAGAATCTGGCGCGTTGCGCCGCTCGACTCCAATTGCTGTCACAATATATAGTGTATGTATCGCATTCAACTAACTATATATAGTTCGCTATAGAATCATATACAATTTTAAGAGAAATGGCAAGGTCCATTTTATGACGCTTTCTCTATCAAATTTCATGTCGACTATTGGCACAAAACATTACTATCGTACCACACCTCAGACGAATATTGGAGATCATTTATTTTGGAATTGTAGAGAAATACATGATAAAAAAATTCGATTATTCCCCTTCTCCGCGACTGGATGGCGATCTCCCCAATCTCAAATCTTTTTAATTAACCATGACACAGGAATCAAATCAGCACATTTTTTGATTACCACATACACAATCCAAACATCGAATATAAAGAAGCATACGATAATTAGAAAAGATTACTAGAAGTGATTCATGTCAGTTCATTTTGAGTAGACGGAGGGAAACATCCGATGAGCAAATCTAAAGCGTTGAGAACATCGAGATCATCTGATGTGGTAAATCAGGTGTATTCAAACCGGGTACTGCGATCTGAATTCGATCGGAATTGGAGAACGGAAATTTCAAGAAGTGGTTATGTCATCTACGTTGCAACTGCAAACCGGGCTAAAGTTGAGGTTATACTGTCAGGCGGGGTAAACAAGCGATTGGTGTTTCCGAGAGGCGGAAGAGTGATCGTCGGTGGTGGTGGAACGTCGCATTATAGCAAACCACATCGTACGATCACAATTTAATGATGATTTGTTAACTAGACCCGATACCAATACAAAAAAATAGCGGCAGTACAAGACACCGGAATCGAGTCTAACTGCCGCTGATTCATGAAATGTCACGGAATTTGTACCCTACGATTCATCCACTGCTGCCAAAAAAGATTGAATATGCGAGGCCATCTCTTGAGGATGCGTCAATGGGAGCATGTGGTCTGCACCCGCTATTTCGACGAAAGCAACACGTGGTATCCGCTTGAACTCCTGCGCGATCATGCGCATATCGTCCCACTCCACTGTCCCGTACATAAACAAGGTAGGAACCGCGATTTCCTCCAACTGTTCGATCGCAGGTGGCTGAGGCCATATCACCTCAAAGCTGCGCCACTCTGTGAAGACACGCGTAAAGTATTGGGTGTGCATGTCAATAAAGATATCACGCTGACCGCTAGCCATCACCGTACGATAAATAGGCCCCTGCAATGAATACTGTATCATCTTGCTCACATCCGGAGCGAGTGAATTCAATTGATGAATCCAGCCCCGATACGTCTCTGAGAAGATGAAACCTGTCAAGGATGGAGCAACAGCGATCAGTCGAGCGACTCTATCCGGGGAGGATAATGTAAAGTTAGTAGCCAATTCTCCGCCTATAGAATGCCCAACTAGGGTCACCTGTTCCAGCTTCAGGTCATCCAGCAGTTGACGTAAATCTTCGACAAGGTTGAGCGGCACTTGCGGTGCGGGCGATCGTCCCGTACCACGGGCATCAAAGGTAACGACTTGGTGAGTTCTTGCGAGAAGTGGTACAAGCTCCCCCCATGCCCTTGAATCGGCGCCTCCGCTGTGAATCAACACAATTGGCTCGCCTGTTCCATAAATCGAGTAGTTCAGATCCATTCATGCTCCCTCCCATGTGGCTTTCTATTGATTCTTTCACCTCATATAATAGATATGGCATAAGATTCAGATCAATGATTTTTTAGTTTTTCCTTGCCTTATCTTTCAGAAGCACTGCGATTCCATCGTAGTCGGTCATCGCCAATATCTAGATGGAGAACCGACCTGATATGGTTCTTTTCCTAACTCAATGGAATTTCCCCGGCAACACTTACTCATTTCCCGGGCTCACACTCTCATTTCCCGGGCAACCGCGCGGTTTCGAGCCATTGTGACAGTGAGGTTCAACATAATCACAGAAAAACAGGGTCTGCACCATGCCGAACATCACTCCTTTTTGTCTCTTCAAGCAGCAATGTGCATAACCATGCAAAGAGCGATCCGCTATGGAAATAAGAGATTCTATTTTTTCATTGCCCACCTATTCGCCATCTCAAACATTGCTTGTACATCCATCACCTACAGAGAACATAAAACAGACCGACCATAAGGCCGATCTGCATCATTTAACTTCCTATATATTTCACTTCATTTAATATCCATTCTGTTGAAATAAAGAACGCTTGCTGCTAAGCCGAATAGCGAAGTGATACCGACCGCAATAAACGAGTATAGCGGTGGATAATCCGCTACATAACTTTGTGTCACAATTACATGTGCTGCTGACCAAGGGAACAGCGCCTTGTAATCGGAACTGATCACGGTAACATTCCCTAACGTGATTACCGCCGTGAACATGATGGTAGGCACATAATTTTTGAATAAGAAGGTTACCCAAATCGTCGGTGTGGACAACAGGAACATAAGGACAGCACCTAGTACATAGTCACGCAATGATGACAACAGAACCCCAGCACTTAGCACGTCTGATTTGATAAAAAATGCGAAACCTAATGTAAGCACCCATGCCACCATCGTCAATAGAAGTATCCAGATGAACAGCATAAGCATTTTGCTCGTGATTAGAGCAACTCTTGAAACCGGGATTGTTAGCAGGTTCTTGAGTGTATCCTCCACAAATTCTCGATTGAATAAATATGCAGTAATAACTCCGTACAACAGTACTCCAAGCAGCAGCATCACATTCAGATTCGTGTTATAAAATGAAATTTCGAAAGGGATGACTTTCCCTGGATCACGCTTCATCTGGCTCAAGTAGGCGATGAACATCATAATCGGTGCGGCAGACGCCCCAATAATACTCACGAGAAACATCTTCGACCGTTTCAGCTTCAATAATTCGGTATAGAGCAAATTAACCAATTGTACCACCGCCAATCCGCTTTACGAAATAATCTTCAAGCGTGTCCTCGTGGAGCGTCATGTTGAACACATCAATATCGTTCTGAACGAACATCTTATTCAGCTTGTTCTGTTCTCCAATCCGTGAATATACACGTATCAATCCGTCACCATGGATTTCATAATCATGGACGCCCGCCTGCGACTCAAGCAGCATCGCTGACTTATTGTCATTGGACACACGGAACTCGATGTATTTGCGATTTCGCTTATGCAGCTCTCCAATTGAAATTTCCTCAAGCAACTTCCCCTCATGGATAATCCCAAGCTGGTCGGCAAGCTGCTCAACCTCAGATAAAATATGACTGGATATAAGCACAGTGATGTTGCGTTCTACCGCTAATGATTTAATGAGCTTGCGCATCTCCTTAATGCCAATCGGATCAAGGCCATTCGTTGGCTCATCGAGAATAAGCAGCTCTGGATGGTGCAGAATCGCTCTGGCAATCCCGAGACGCTGCTTCATCCCCATCGAATATTGACCTACCAGTTTCTTTGTCTCTTCCTGCAGCCCCACCGTTTCTAGTGCTTCCTCCAACGCATTTCGTTTGTATACGCCCATCAGCTTCGCATTAATGAGCAAGTTTTCATATGCCGTTAAATTCTCATAAAATCCGGGATGCTCCACCATCGAGCCGATTCTGGACAGTATTTCTCTAGGCTTAGCGTTCAATCGCTGCCCGAATAGTTCAATTTCCCCTTCTGTAGGCTTGATTAATCCGAGCAGCATGCGGATAGTCGTTGTTTTGCCAGCGCCATTGCGACCGAGAAAGCCGTATATTTCGCCCTGCTTCACATGCATGTTCAGATCATGAACAGCAATCTGTTCCCCATACTGCTTCGTGAGCCGGGTAGTACGTATGATCGTGCTCATGCAG
The DNA here is from genome assembly GCF_000935845.1 of Paenibacillus sp. E194. Lineage (NCBI taxonomy): Bacteria > Bacillati > Bacillota > Bacilli > Caryophanales > Paenibacillaceae > Paenibacillus > Paenibacillus sp. E194. The sequence goes on along the minus strand of NZ_JMDX01000117.1, from coordinate 7,200 downwards.
CACCTCCTGAGTATGTAAGTCTACTATTATTGTAAGGGGATGATTTTAAATGCTGCTTAATGAGTTCTTAACTATCTCTTAATTGGTGGCAATGTCGTTCGAATTGGAATATTGACGATGAAGGCAGTTCGGACATACGGATCGCTCAACACGGAGATGTGGCCGCCAAGCTTATCGACAAACGCCTTTGTAATTGCCAATCCTAGCCCGCTACCGCCATGCAGCAGACTCCGTGATCGTTCGGAGCGGTAGGTACGCTCGAATATCTTCGATAACTCGTCCGCTGGAATGCCCGGCCCTCTATCCCATATCGTTATGGCAATGTTCGACTCAATCCGCTCTAGCTCCACACCTAACAACTGACCTTCCTTGCCGTACTGTATCGCGTTCTTGATCAGGTTGTTCAAAATTCGTATGTACCCATAGCGATCCATTGCAACCATACAGGACTCCTCAGGAATCTGAACCGCTAGATCCATACCGTTCTTCTTCAGCTCCGGCAGAAATGAAATCAGCGCTTCCCTCAGCAGCTCTGCAGCATCTAGCGACTCCCATCTCATCTCGACTTCATCCGCATCCAGCTTAGCCATCTGGAAAATATGATCGATCAATTCCTTAAGCGCTTGTGCCTTCGCTGAAATTATCGCAATGCACTCTTCCCTCTCTTGCTCTGAAGAGATATGTTCATCCTGCAATGCATCGACATAACCGATAATCGAAGTAAGCGGTGTCCGTATATCGTGCGAGATATTAGCGAGAAGCCTCTTGCGGGCAGCATCGGATCGAATTGCATTCACTTGGAGCTTCTCCATCTGCTCGATTAATTCATTAATCGAATAGAGCATCTCATCATACGCCTCAGATTCATTCGCCAGCAGTCTCGTATTGACATTGCCGCGAACAGCGCGCTTCACAGCGGCAGCATGGCTCCTAACCTCCGCTATAAACCGAACACGCCTGTAGAGCAGCAGCGTTACAACGGTGAACAGTACAGCAAACAGCCCCCACCTGTATATACCAAGAGGCTGTATAGTCATACTATCGATGACGAACCACATAGTTAATCCCATTAATAAAATAACCAGCATTAGACTGTTTTTGTCAGGCCTCATCACGTTCACCTGCAAACTTATAGCCAATGCCCCACACCGTCTGAATCAGCTTCGGATCAGAGGGGTCTGTTTCAATTTTCAGCCGAAGCTTACGAATATGAACCATAACCGTATTGTCGTCCTCAATGTATTCTGATCCCCACACCTGTCTAAAAATTTGCGTCTTCGTAAATACCTGCTCAGGGTGAGAAGCGAACAATCTCAACAACTCAAATTCTTTGGCGGTCAGACTGATCTCTTGCCCATTGCGGTTAACCACATATTTTCTGGTATCAATTATTAATCCCTTAAATCGCATGATTGCTGAACCTTCTTCTGCAAGGCTGCCGGCTTCACTTCCTAGGATCATGAATCTTCTCAGCAATGCCTTGCTCCTTGCAACCAGTTCATGTATGCTGAAGGGCTTCGTCATATAATCATCAGCCCCGATACCCAGACCTACAATCTTGTCCATCTCTTCGTCCTTCGCCGTCAGCATCAATATCGGTACATTGCTTCTCTCACGAATACGGCGGCACACCTCTACTCCATCTATGTAAGGCATCATTAAGTCGAGAATGATAAGATTATATTTGTGCTGCTCGAACAATCGCAGCGCTTCTTCACCGTGAGCTGCAGTATCTATCGTGTATAATTCCCGCTCTAAGTACTTCTTCAATAAATCTCGAATCTCTCGCTCGTCGTCGGCGACAAGCACGCGAATAGGCTGCATCGTTCCGTTCTCCCCTTATATCTATCGTAGATTCCCCATATCTGATTTGCATTCTACATACTTGCAAATGTAAGTGTAACGAATCTAGCAGCCAATTGCACGTGTTTGCCAATTTCCATATGCCCATGTATCTTCATCGGGCTGCAAATGGATAAACTAGGGCCCTATCTGTTCTCCAAGCATTACTGTTAAGAGTTCTCACGAACGCATCAAGGTATGAACCGTAATTTCAGGCTTGCTAAGAAAGCGGACAGGCAGTTCAGTCGTCCCAATGCCTCGATTGACATAGAGTTGCATCTGCTTATTCAGGGTAGTTGTTCCCGTAATTGCGTACAGCCCCTCTACATACTTCTTCGCTAAAGGCGGTGTGTATATTGTGCCATACCACGGCAACTGAACTTGGCCCCCGTGACTGTGGCCTGATAATTGCAAATCGATCGGATAATCGATAACTTGATCGGCAACATCCGGCTCATGCACGACGAGCAAATTGAAATTGTGAGGTTCTAAGTCTTTCAGCGTTCCATGTATATTGGGCGCACCTAACAAAAAATCATCAAGCCCGCTAATGGTGATATATTCATCATGGTTCGGGAGATGGATTTGCTTCGTTTCGTTCACGAGTACAGTGAAGCCTGCTTCCTCCATATAAGACTGATAAATCCGGCTGCCGCCTCCACCGCGATCATGATTGCCGAATACGGCATACTTGCCCAATGTTGCTTGCAGCTGTCCCAGTATTCGCTGGGAACGATCTCTCCGATTGCCATACGCATTGAAATTGTCAACCATATCTCCCGTAAACACAATAATATCGGGATGTTCTTGATTAATCCGATCAACAAGTTCAAGCAGCTGAACATCATTGAAATGATCCCCCAAATGAACATCGGAAAAATGCACAATCTTCATCCCATGAAAGCTTGGAGGTATATACCGACTTAGTATCGTCTGCCTCGTCACGCTCAAGCTGTTCGGTTCCAGCTGCATGCCATAAAATAATGTTCCTGCAAGGAGAAGCAACACAATCAGAGACGCACGAATCGTATGCTTGCTCCAGTTCTTGTTCTTCATGATCTCACCTCTACCCAATCATAGGAGAGCAATGTTACGCCAATATGACAAAATGAAAATAGCCATCAAGAAACCTGTCTGCGTGAACATGATCATCTAATAACGAGAGCATGAAATTTATTGCTTACATACAAAAAAACTGCCTTTCAGCAGTATATTGAAACACCACTTGAAAGGCAGTCTTACATCTTCTCCCCCTGCTTGCATAGAGGAAGCGCAATATGAAATTCGATATCTCCATTGTACAGTCGCACGCCATAAGCCACCTTGTGCTTCTGCAGGATCCCCTTCACAATAGCCAAACCGAGCCCTGTACCACTAAGCTGCTTGTTCCGCGAACTCTCAGCAACGAAGAACGGCTCCCACAATTGTTTCAGCTGCTCTTCAGTCATGGAGAACGTACATCCATTCCGAATGAACAGCACTAACGCATCATCTTTGTTCGTAAGATCAATCTGAATTTTCCGATTCGTCGTGTATTTCATTGCGTTCGATACGAGATTGTTCAGCACCATTTCAAGCTTGACCCTATCAGCCTGGACGCAAAAGTTTTCCGCATTCTGATCATACAAGGTCAACTCAATCGAATGCTGTTGCAGAGGTAGCCCATATTTCGCAATGACTTGATCAAGAAGATTAACGACATGAACATTTTCAATGTTCAGCTCTTCCGTCTGCAAGCGAGACCATTCCAACAGCTTCGTAATGAGCTCAGACATATCATCTGTTTGCGACTGTATGACATCCATGTAGGTGCCGTCATCTAGTCCATCCTTCACCCCTGCGGAATATGCCTTGATCACGGCAAGAGGTGTCTTCAGTTCATGTGAGATGTCACGAATAAGGACACGCAAGTTCCGGTTCTTCTCCTCCAGCTCCTGATGCGCTTGCTTCAGCTTATCACTCATCGTATTAATGCTTTGTGCAAGCTCCTCAATCTCATCTCCTGTTCGGATGTCCACTGTCCGGTATCGTCGTTCAGCGATATCCTCCGCCGTATTCTTAAGCTGCTCAATAGGCTTCACCGTTCGCTTGGAGAACCAAGCAGCGAGCAGGAGGGCTAGTGTGAGCGCACCAACAGCAATAATCAAATTGAACTGATTGACGATACGTATCGTCTCGCCTGAATTGGCCACCGATTCGCCTATAGCGAGAATCATTCCTTCTTTCATGACAAACGTAACGAGAACGCTCGACTTCAACTTCTCCTGTTGATACGACTTCGTAACTATCCCGCCGCGCATTAGCTGTGCAAGGCTCTCTTCCGTGAGCCAGAATTTGCTCATCGCAATGCGCTCCCACGTAAATTGTTCGCGCAGTGTCCAGTTTAAGCGGTCAATGTCATGGTCGTAGGGGGTATGAACGATTGTGAAGTGGTAATCATCCGCAATCCGCTTAACTTCTTCAAGGAGCTGCTTCGACTCTATGCTGCGCAACCTCTCCACCGCTTCCGTCAACGCAGCACGCTTCTGATGGACAAAATAATTTGGCATAAAGAACGTATTCACACAATACGAGAGTCCGAACACAACGACAAGAATAAGTGCAATTTGCACAAACAGCTTGCGACTAAGCTTATTCATGGCTATTCGGATGCTCGAAGCTATATCCCATACCACGGTGCGTCCATATCCATTCCTCGCCGATCTTCTCCCGCAAGCGGCGAATATGTGTATCTACCGTACGTTCCTCACCGAAGTAGTCATAGCCCCATACATGATCAAGCAGCGCTTTGCGTGTTAAGACCTGCCCCTTATTCAGAATAAAAAACTTCATCAATTGAAATTCCTTCTTCGTAACTCGTAGATCAATTCCACGCTTGCTAATCTTCTGTCCTTCCATATCTACCTGGATATCCCCAAATAGATATTGTGCCTGCATGTTCAGCAGCTTCTTCGCCCTCGCCAGCAAAACCCGAGGATCGAACGGCTTCCGAATATACTCATCCGCTCCAGAACCAAGAGCTGTCAGCTCATCTTCATGCTCTCCCTTGGCCGTAAGCATGAGCACCTTCAACTTCGAATTCGATTTGATTTCTCGACACAACTCAATCCCGCTCATCTGCGGCATCATCCAATCAAGCACTGCCAAGTCCAGCGGCTGGTTGTAATAGATCTCAAGTGCTTGATGCCCGTTCTCCGCCGTAAAAGTTCGAAAGCCCTCTTTATCAAAATAAGCCGCTAAAATTTTCAACATATGCGGCTCATCGTCTGCAATAAGTACATTCATTTACTTTGTATCTCCTTACCCTTGTCTGTCTTGCATTGAGTGCATTCTATATTATTGCATTATTAATTGAATAAGGAAAACCCCACTGCTATACTGGAAGCAACAATAATGAGGAGGCGTTAAGATGAAGTGCGTAACATCAACTGGGGCAGGTATTGATCGGGGATAACGCATAACACCCCTGTAAACTGCGCAATTCCCCTTTAGCAAGAGAAAGGGGATTCCTATTCGTGGAACAAATGAACAATGACAACCGCATCGAGGCGGCAGAACAAGAACAACCCGTGTATGCCTTTCCCAATGTGAAGAAATCGATCGCGTGGTTAAGCTTTTTAGCTTTTTTCAGTGTGTTGAATGAGACTGTGTTCAACGTATCATTGCCCGACATCGCACACGATTTCAGTATCACTCCGTCCGTTGCGAATTGGATCAACACATGCTTCATGATTACCTTCGCGCTCGGCTCCATCATTTATGGCACCCTGTCATCCCAATACGGCATTAAGAAGCCGCTGCTTATCGGTGTGCTCATCTATGGTAGCGGCTCGTTGCTCGGTTTCTTCGCCCATGACTACTTGTCAGCTGTATTGGCAGCCAGATTGATACAAGGTGCCGGGGCTTCGGCCGTGCCCGGTCTCATCATGGTTATGGTCACCCGCTACGTTGGAGAGCAGCATCGAGGCAAGGCGTTCGGCATGATTGGTTCTATGGTAGCGCTTGGTGAAGGAATTGGCCCGGTTGTGGGCGGTGTACTGGCAGATTATGTGCATTGGTCCTACCTATTTATCATTCCGGTAATGACAATAGTCAGTCTCCCCTTCTTCTTGACTGCACTGCCGCAGGAGCCTTCTCGCAATGGGAGAACAGATATCATCGGCATTGCCCTCTTGTCATCAGGCATTATTCTATTTACCCTGTTTACTACGACATATGTCTGGTTCTATCTTGTCTGCAGTATGATCCTCGTTCTTGGGTTTGCTTTGCATATCCGCCGTATTCGCGAACCTTTTATTGCTCCGTCCCTGTTCGCTAATCGACCATTTGTACTCGGTACGCTTGCTGGTTCCATTTTGTTAGGAACGGTAGCTGGATTTATATCGATGGTTCCTTACTTCATGCGGGATGTGCACCAACTCTCGACCGCCGTGATCGGCAGCGCGATCATTTTCCCTGGGACACTCAGTGTCATTCTGTTTGGCATACTCGGTGGAACTCTCGTTGACAAGAAAGGAACTTCATTTGTATTTGTCGCTGGATTAGGTCTCGTCACATTCAGTTTCGTCACGCTCCTTGCTTGGGGAAATGATTCTCCATGGCTGATGACGTTCGCCCTCGTGCTCGTGTTCGGAGGGTTGTCATTCATTAAGACGGTTATCTCTGCATCCGTTGCAGAATCACTAGCACCTGACCAAGCAGGAGAAGGAATGAGCATGCTCAGCTTTGCATGCTTTATGGCTGAAGGCATCGGCATCGCTGTAGTCGGCGGTCTGCTTACACATGGGTGGCTGTTAACTTTACTGACACCTACCGTTGCCGTTGCCAATGAAGCTTCATTGCCCTTATACAGTGGCCTGATTATTCTGCTCATAGCAGTTCTTGCTTGCGGAGGAATCGTATACAGCTTGTCATTGAGACGACATTCTACAGCTTCACACGATTAACAATTAATGAGGATCAGGACTTCTTCCTGATCCTCATTTTGCTCTATTCTCTCTTCAAATCTCCTAAACAAGCTCCTTATCTCCATATTCCTCTCCTCTATGTTGTCTAGCGAACGATTACAACCATTGACTTCTATCTCTATCCTGTTTTTTATGTTTTTTTGTAAACATTTCGTTGTCAACCTAACATGAATATTGTATGATATGAGCAATTGCATAGTCATATAAATTCGGGGGCTTGAGGAATCAGGCTGAGATTGTAGATGAGTATACCGCTACTGACCGTTAATCTGATCTGGATAATGCCAGCGTAGAGAATCTGTATTTGTCGTGTGATCATGCTCTGCTGTGATCTAGGACTCTTCTACCGTCTGGTTGCCTAGACGGTTTTTTTGTATGCTAGCTATACAAC
>NZ_JMDX01000116.1:0-18237 GCF_000935845.1 Paenibacillus sp. E194 | reverse complement strand
AAGACGGGACAGGAGGATGAGCGCAATAAGACGCAGCTGCGCTTGTATGGATTATATGTGCACCGGGTGTATGGGGTCCCCTATGAGAAGCTTGATATTCGTACAGAGTATCTACTTAGCGGCAGCTGTGTAGAAGATCATATACATGAAGAAGAGATGGAAGAATTAGAGCGCCACGTCATAGATAGCATGCTGCTCATGCGTGACTACTTGGAGGAGCCGCTTCGCAATCAGCCGATGTCGATGGATGCGTTCGAGCCGACGGAAGAGACTAGACGCTGTCGTCGGTGTTCTTTCTTGGATATATGCGAATATGGTCAGCGAGATGAGGCAGTATCGTAGCCATATGAAAAATAGACGCTTTCAACTCCACCAGTACAGTGGTTTTGGAAGCGTCTTTGCATTTTTGTGGAAGACTGCCCCGTTTGCTGCTGACTATATTGGTCAGTTCAAGACGCATTCTGTTGGTTTCTGGAACTGTATGTTGTCTATTGATGCAGAATATTGAAGAATTTGTACATACTTATTTGGTAGTGTACTTGTCATTGGTTGGCGTGTTGTTAATAGCATGCGGTGGATATGTAAAGAAGCATGAGCGTATTGCAGCGGATGGAGGACTCGTCAATCAGGGGTTGATCTAGTGAATTGTTCCTGCTCATTATTGATGGTAAAGAGGCAATCTTCCTTGCAATAGAAGCGGTATGGAGAGGGAAAAGGCTAGGTAGGAGCACATTTTGGCAGAACATTAAAATAATCGTTTGAATTTATGAATGGAACCGTGTATACTACAACTACAGAAACATTCAAACATTCGTTTGATTATTGTAATGATTACGATTAAGCAGGCGAAACACCTTCAATGCAATTATTCGGAATTAACGTGCTTAATCTTCAAGGGAATTAACAACAATATAGGTAATGAGGTGAATGCAATGGTAGCACAACGTTCAACGGACGATCTGGAGAACATTCAATCACATACGCTCGATAAAGAAGATGTATGTGAAATTGTATGTTATGACGCTGTTAAAATTAATGCTTTAAAGGGTCGGGTCGAAGACAACGAGGTACAGGGAATGGCTCAAATGTTCAAGGCGTTGTCTGATCCGACACGGATGAAAATGGCATGCTTGCTGGATGAAGGGGAAGAGTTGTGCGTATGCGACATGGCGATATTGACAGGCCAATCGATTGCGACAACTTCACATCACTTGCGAGTGATGAAGAATCTAGGCATCGCAAAATCACGCAAGGATGGTAAGAATGTGTTTTACACCTTGAGTGACCATCATATTCGGTTGCTCGTTCGAATGACACTAGAACACTTGAGAGAGGAGCATTGTCATGACGACGCGGAGCACAGAAAAAGCTGATGAGCGAATTGCATATCGGGTGCAGGGATTGTCGTGCGGCAACTGCGCTAGGGAAATGGAAGGCGAGATTCGCCGGTTGAAGCATGGCGAGGATGCCACATTAAGCTATAACAGCGGCACACTCAAGATGAGCAAGGACATTGATGTGGCTGCCGTAAGACGGATATTGCGTACAGATGGAGCCAAGCTGGTCGAATCAGGCGGAGGATCTGCCGCAAGCGCTGCAAGTGCTGCAAGTGCTGCAAGTGCTCCAGTCCAAGGTCACGTACAATGCGCTTGTGACGGTCATGACCATGAGCATTCCCACGAGGGGCATAGCCATGAAGGACATTCGCACAGTCATTCCCATAGCCACTCAGGTGGCAAGGTGCATCAACATGACCATGGGCATGACCACGGAGCCGAGGGTCATGGACACGATCACAGTCATGGGGATATGAATCGAATGAAGTGGCTGCTGGGCATCTCAGGCTTGCTCTATGTTGCAACATTTATCTTAGATAGCTCGCTGCCGAACGGCGTTCTGATAGGCATGTATCTGCTCGCGATGCTGCTTAGTGGATATGGCACCTTCATGAAGGGACTTCGCAATCTGCTGCGGCTGCGCTTCAATATGGACACTTTGATGACCGTGGCGCTTACCGGGGCAGTTGTTATCGGAGAATGGAAGGAAGCAACACTCGTTGCCATCTTGTTCGGATTGAATGAGATGCTGGAAGGCTACGGCATGGAGCGCGCTCGTCAGTCAATGGAAGCTCTGCTGGCGGTAGCTCCGAAGCAGGCAACTGTACTCCGCGATGGGCAAAGTATTACCATTCCGATTGAACAGCTCGTTGCAGGAGACATTGTACTCGTTCGGCCGGGTGAGAAAATTCCTTCAGACGGTACGGTCGTTGAGGGGAACAGTGCTGTAAACGAAGCAGCGATCACTGGTGAATCGCTGCCGGTAGCCAAGGCGGCTAACGATGTTGTGTTCGGGGGCAGTGTGAATACGGACGGGATTTTGAAGGTTCGTATTGATAAAGCCTATGAAGATTCCTCTTTGGCGAAGATTCTCCATCTCGTGCAGGAAGCTCAGGATACGAAGACGCCAACAGAGCTGTTCATCGATCGATTCGCTCGCATCTATACGCCAATTATCATGATTATTGCAGCACTAGTAATGCTTGTGCCTCCTCTCCTTATGGGTGGAGAGTGGTATAAATGGTTCTATCAAGGGCTTGCTGTTCTTATCGTCGGATGTCCATGTGCACTTATTCTATCATCGCCAATTGCAATCGTCAGCGGAATTACACGCAACGCTCGCAACGGAATTCTGATCAAGGGCGGCGTCCATTTGGAGCAGCTCGGCAAGATTGAAGCACTGGCTTTTGACAAGACAGGTACGTTGACGAAGGGAGAACCTGCTGTACAAGATGAGGCAATTTATGATGAAGAACGCTTCTACCGCGTAGCTGGTTCCATTGAGCAGGCTTCCCTTCATCCGCTTGCGAAAGCTGTTATGCGTCATCTGGAGGCCAAGGGACGTACTTCCTTCGAAGAACCTACGCATAGTGAGACCGTACCGGGAGAAGGCATACGGGCTGAAATCAACGGTGCTGTATACTGGGTAGGCAGCGAACGCGTCATTAATAAGCTGCAAGGCGGTTCTGCTGATCGCGTGCAGCAGGCGCGAGAGGCTGCAGAGCAGATGAAGTCGCGTGGATTGACCTTGGTAGTAGTTGTGTCTGAACAAGATGGTGAGCCGCTGGGTGTGTTCGGATTGGCCGATGAGATTCGTGAAGAGAGCAAACGGACGATAGCAGCACTACACGCCGCTGGGGTGAAGCATACGGTCATGCTGACTGGCGACCACGCTCAATCTGCGGAGCAAGTAGCGAAGAACGTAGGCGTGACAGACTGGTATGCACAATTGCTGCCACAACAGAAGGTCGACAAGATTAAGGAACTTGGCAAGAAGTATCCAGTCGCCATGGTGGGTGACGGCATTAACGATGCGCCTGCCCTTGCTTCGGCTAGCCTAGGTATTGCGATGGGCAAAGGAACGGACAGTGCCGTTGAGACGGCAGATATCGTCCTGATGCAAGATCATCTTGGCAAGCTGCCAAGCGCCATTCGAATCTCGCATAAGGTCAACCGTATCGTACGCTGGAACATCGGACTTGCGCTGGGACTGAAGATCATTGCTCTGCTGCTTACGATTCCAGGTTGGCTGACACTCTGGATTGCCATCCTATCCGATATGGGAGCAACCATTGTAGTTACCTTGCTCGGTATGACGGTACTCCTTGGACGGGATCGTGAGGAATAACGTGAGAGATTGCTTCTATTGAAAAAAGTAAACACCAGAAACCGTATATACCGCCTGTCTTCTCCATTTTCGGAGGGGCAGGCGGTTTTTGTAATTGAGGGTCTCTCTTACAAGCTTCTGGATGCGCGTGAGGCGAAATTTTTCTCAAATAGAAGATAGTTGTTGTCGGTTCTTCCTTGGTATACAAAGCCTGCCCCTCGATAGAACGATTCCAGTGCTGCAACATCAGCAAGGCAGTCGAGCCGGATGCTGTGCTTGTCCGGGAAGTCAATACCGCTCTCGACCCAGGCCAATATGTCACGTCCGATCCCTTGACCCGCATAATGGCGGTTCACAGCCAGTCGGTGCACATATACAGCATCCTCCAATGAATCATCCCCCCACAGCGTACGATCCCAAGGACTTGGCGTTGTTAACAGCATCACCATACCAGCAAGCTGCTCTTCCTGTTTGAACAGGAAGACATCGCCGTTCAAAATTGCGTTTGCAGTCTGGTGAGAGTCTTGTCCCTCAAGCAATGGATTCCATTGCGTAGAGCCTTGTTCGTGAAGCCATCGTGCAGTATTATGCAGCAACGCCATCACGGCCTCCGTGTCAGATGGAAGTGCGCGAACGACGCGGAGCCCGTTAGGCAATGACTGATTTCGAATCAACCCTTTATTCACAACAATACCCCTCCATTTTCTCGCCCTATGTCCATGAATAGTTAGTCGTGCTAAGGCGGTATTATATTGAAGCTATTGTATCGCATTCACCTCGATTTTTGCACTGATGATACTGAACACGGAAGCAGAAGCATTTCTAGAGTAAGAATGGGATCAGTCGGGCATCCTTACAAGATATGGATGGAGCAACTGGAGGTATATGTTCATGAATGAGGCATGGATGCCAGCACGACAGATGAATAACAGGGATACAAGACAGAATAGGGATTCTGCGATGGATGCGCAGAATGGGAGCATGGGAAATCGGAAATATGTCATGCGAGCGATATGCTGGGGAGTACTATTCTCATGCTTACTGCTAACGGGATGTGGATCTACGATGACCGTCTCCTCGGGGGAAGCGGCGTTTTATGCTGGAGAGCCATTGGTTAGTGAACAGGCAGTGCATTCCCCTTGGATCGCAACGAAAAATATGACCCGAATCAATACCGATGATCATGTGAAGGCAGCTGTCACCATATCTCGCACAGTATGGCCCGGGCACATCGAGGAGCAGCGACCGAATGGCGTCGTGCTTGTGCCTGATGAGCAGTGGGCGACAGCGATGGCTGCGGCTGATTTGATTCATTTCCCGAACAATGGTCCTCTTCTCTATATCAAGACAGATCGATTGCCAGAGGAGACACGAGCAGAATTGCTGCGCTTGAAGCCTAAGGGAGCTCCTGATAATAAAGGGGTTCAAGTTATCGTTGTAGGCAAGGTAGATGGGGCAGTTATAAATGAAGTCAAGAAGCTCGGACTCAAGATGGACGTTATTGCTGGGGATAAGCCGGCAGAAGTGGCAGCAGCGATTGATGATTATTATGCTAGAGTGAGCAAGGAACGGCCGATGTCGGTAATAATCGTCTCCTCAGATGAACCGGCTTATGCACTGCCTGCGGTCAATTGGATTGCACATATGCAGGAGCCTGTCTTGTATGTGAATAAGCAGGGAATTCCACAGGCTACGGCTGATGCGCTTGCCAAGCGCCGCAAGAAGGCGGTTATGTATATTCTTGGCTCGGAGAACATTATTCCACGGGAAGTGACCGATGAACTTGCGGTGTTCGGAAGGGTAGAGCGGATTGCTGCTGCGACGCCAGTTGAGCAGGCGATTGCCTTTGCGAAGTATAAGGACAAGAAAACGGGGTTCGGGTGGGGAATAACCACACCAGGCCACAATTTCTCCTTCGTGAAGGAAGGAAATGAGAGGCTGGCAATCGCACAAGCCCCTTTCGCGCATCTGGGCAAACATGCCCCGCTGCTCTGGGTACAGGGGGATCAGGTGCCGATGGCGGTGTATGACTATGTGCAGTCGATCAGACCCTATTACGAGCATAGTCCAGTAGAAGGGCCATATAATGCAGCCTGGTTAACAGGAGCAGAAATGTCCGTTGTCCCACGAATTCAAAGTGAGCTGGATGCTTTGCTTGAAATTCAAGCGAAGAGCGGGGCAGGACACGGATCTACGCATCATCACAGTTCGTGATTCAGAATAACGCAGCATGCAAGCTTCCTTCCCCGACGCTGATTGTTTCATGAAGGAAGCTTGTTACATACGGAACGTTATCGGGATAACGTGCAGGTACACGTTGGCATGCTATTCAAGGGAGATTGTTATCCTGCCCTCAGGTGTAACATGCTGGGTGGATTTCAAGTTGGTTGAGACGGCTTACTAGCTACAATTCGGAGCCGCTTATAATCGCCAGTCCACACACCGTTATGATATAGAGTAGGTCGGCATTTCGCTTGAACCAGTTCCATAAATCGTGGGATATCCGATGGAGATAAGGATGAAGTAAAATCATGCGTGAAGGCATGGAGCCAATGGAGCAGACCGCTCTCGCCGTCAGTCAAGAACGTGGGGCGTTCGAAGTGAATCGCAGAGGTGACTTGAAAACCAGCCTGCTCAAGAACAGTACTGTATTCGCCAATAGTCGGATAATACCAGGGATGAAGCGGCTTCGGATCGATACCGAAGTGTTGCTCTAGAACCTCCTCGATGGCTCGCACGATGACTTCCACATTGCCTTTGCCTCCAAGTTCTGCGACGAAGCGCCCGCCAGGACGGAGAGCGGTGTAGATATGGCGTGCGGCTGCTTCAGGCTTCTTTACCCAGTGGAGGGTGGCGTTCGACAATGCGGCATCAAATGATCCTGCGTAATGTCCGGGGCATTCGGCGGTGATATCCATGGGGATGAAGGTAAGGGAGGGATATTTGTTACGTGCCTGCTCAATCATGTTGACGGATTGGTCGATTCCGACTACTCTTGCCCCTGCCTCTGCCATGTTAGCTGCCAAATCGCCCGTCCCGCATCCCACATCAAGAATTCTCTCTCCTGGCTGTGGCGAGAGCCATCCTACTACATCTGTGCCATACTGCGATACGAATTGAAGCTTACTGTCATACAGTACAGGATTCCAATGATGATCTGTTGACATTAGCAACGCCTCCTCTTTTGTTACCTTCGATAGGATTGATTGATCCACTGCAATTAGTATGACAGATGGGATGTATATAGGTGAAATATATAATGTCTATATACTTTATAGTTATTAATTATTAAAAGGCTAGGTTGTTGCTAAGTGATGGCAATCTTTGATAAATAATCTTTCATTTTGCACAAAAGAAATGGAAAAATGGACAGCTTTCCATTACATTTAAGGAAGGTGAAAAAAAGTTAGAAGAGGTGAATAGATTGGGTAAATCTTCAAAATCAAAACGTGCGAAGCAGCCTGGTCAGACTAGACCTTCTACTTCAGCATCCACTGCTGGACAATCCCGGCCAACGTCAGCTTCACGCACCAATAAGAAGCGCAATAACCGCATCTTCATGTTCATGATTCCTGTGGCCATTGTGGTTCTGCTCGGACTTATATTTGTATTGAACAAGCAAGGGGAGCAGATTAAGCAGGATGAGGTCTTGAACAGACCTGCCGTTCAGTTCGATCTGACTGGACAGCCGACACTTGGTTCTACAGAGGCGAAGGTGTCAATTGTTGAATTCGGTGATTATAAATGCCCTGCATGTAAGGACTGGGAAGCAACGGTGTTCCCGCAGTTGAAGAAGGACTTTATCGATACGGGGAAAGTACAGTTCTCCTTCATCAATTATCCGTTCATCGGTAACTCCTATTTAGCATCGAATGCTGTAGAGGAAGTGTTCCGTCAGAAGCCAGAAGCGTTCTGGCCTTATCATGAGGCCATCTATCATGCACAGGGCAATGAGAGCGACAATTGGGTGACAACCCCATTGCTCGTAGACCTAGCCAAGCAGGTGTCGCCAGAAATTGATGTAGCGAAGTTGGAAGATGCAATTGAGAAGCAGGCGCACAAAGACGCTATCGCGCAGGATTTGAAGTTGAAGGATCTTGCGAAGGTATCAGGTACGCCATCTGTGTATGTGAATGGCAAAGAGTTCACAGGCCAATGGAACAGCTACAGTGAATTGAAAGCGTTCATCGAGAACGCATTAAATGAAGCGAAATAGCATCTACAACGAGTATACAAGCGGTAAGTGATTCGTTCGTTAAATAGAGTTATTCTTTTGAATCAGGAGGTAATGATATATGTCCGTAATCCGGCGTTATGCATTGTATGTTGCTTGGATCATCTCCTTGATTGCAACTTGTGGAAGCTTGTATATGAGTGAAGTACTGTTGTGGGAACCGTGCAAGTTGTGTTGGGTTCAGCGGATATTCATGTATCCGCTTGTTCTTGTGCTGGGGATAGCCGCATACCGCAATGACCGCAGTATCGTCCGGTATACACTCCCGCTATCGATTATCGGCGGGTCGATATCAACCTATCATTATTTGCTGCAGAAGGTACCGGGGATGGCAAGCTTAACTCCTTGCCGCTCTGGGGTTCCGTGTAATTACGATTATATGGAAGGTTGGATTACAATTCCGTTGTTGGCGTTTATTGCATTTCTACTCATCACGATTCTGCTGATCATCGCACGCAAAAACAAGCCAGAGGAATAAGGCGTAGGGTTGTCGACGAGGTGGGGGAGAAGGAAATGATGAAATTCGGATTGCAAATGAAAATGGTAGTTGGCATGCTGGTGGTGTCGGGCGTTACCTATGTGACAAGCGGATTTTTCATCTTCGTGCTGAAGCCGTACTTAGCACCGGGAATGAATGAACTGTTGTATGACGGCATCATCTTCCTGCTCGGCATATTCTGGACCTGCTTGCTAGGTTGGCTTGCAGCACGCCTCATTGTGAAGCCGATTATTCAATTGACGAAGGCGGCAGACGAGGCAGCGCAGGGGAAGTTGAATGTGAGCCTACCGTCGTACCATTTCCATGATGAAGTCAATGTTCTGATTGCTTCTTTTGGCCAAATGGTACGCAATTTGCAGCATATGATTACGGAAATTAAAAGCAGTGTTGATATTACGACGCAAAATACTTCAACATTAAGCGGTGCCATGACTCAAGCCGCTCACCAGATCGAACAAATCTCCTGCGCGGCTGACGAGATGAATCGCGGAGCGGAACAGCAAGCGATGTGGACTGCCTCAGCAGCTGAATCGGTGGAACAGATTCACACCTCAGCTGCTGCCGTTCAGGCAAGAGCGGAAGAGACGGAGCGTATGACTCAAGATATGCTCGGGACGCTTGCAGACAGTGAGGAGATGTTGAAGTCGATCATTGATGGGATGCTGATGGCGGCTGAATCCGGACAGGCTTCGATAGACACGGTACAGCGGCTCAGCGAGCAGGCGGAACAGATCGGGGATATTTCGACCACGGTGCGAGAAATTGCTGATCAGACGCATTTGCTTGCCCTGAATGCCTCGATTGAAGCGGCTAGAGCAGGAGAGCATGGAGCTGGATTTGCCGTCATCGCTTCCCAAGTTCGGAAGCTGGCGGAGCAAAGTGCTTCTGCAGTGAATAATATTAATGACCGCATCGTTCTGATGCAGTCTCAGGTGGAGCAGGCTGTTCGCTTGATTACGAAGCAAGTCGACATCGTAAGTATTGAAGCCTCGAAGAAGGATGAAGCTGCAAATGCCCTGAGTGCTATCGCGCATGTAACGAAGCAGGCGTCGAAGGCCGTTCATGATATTGCAAGTGAAGTTGAGCAGCAGACAGAGCGCTTCGCAACTACGCTAGAGCAGACACGGAGGATGGCTTCCATTGTCAATGAGATGGCGGAAGGCACTCGCCAGGTAGCGAGTGCGACACAAGAACAGACAGCAGTTATGGAAGAAATGGCTGCCTCCTCTGATGTGCTGCGAGATCAAGCGACTCGCTTGCAGGCGCAGACATCGGCATTTAAGAATTAAATTAGGAATTCACCTAATTTATAGGAATTGAACGTAGACTTGCATCAGCCAAATGGATGCAAGTCTTTTCTTGTAACATTTGTTCATATAACTGGTATGTAAAATACATGTTCATTTGCGGCGAAATTGATATGATGGACATACAAGTACTTCACACTAAACGGTATAAGGCAGGAGGAGAACAAATTTTGACAACGCTTTCATATAAAGGTCAGCAATTTATGCTTCAAGGCAAGCCTACACCGCTTATTTCTGGTGCTGTTCATTATTTCCGCATTGTGCCTGAATATTGGGCGGATCGGCTTCGCAAGGTGAAGGCGATGGGCTGCAACTGCGTAGAGACATATATTGCTTGGAACGTGCATGAGCCGCGAGAAGGCCAGTTCAACTTCGAAGGAATGGCTGATATTGCGGAGTTTGTCCGCATTGCAGAGCGCGAAGGTCTGTACGTCATTGTGCGCCCAAGCCCTTACATATGTGCGGAATGGGAGTTCGGGGGGCTGCCTGCATGGCTGCTGAAGGAAGAGATGCGGCTGCGCTGCAGTGATCCTAGATTCTTAGAGAAGGTATCCGCTTACTATGATGCTATTCTCCCGCAATTGAAGCCGCTGCTCGCGACAGCAGGGGGGCCAATTATTGCCGTGCAAATTGAAAATGAGTATGGCAGCTATGGCAATGATCAGGCTTACTTGCAAGCTTTGCGCGGCATGCTGGTAGAACGTGGCATCGACGTCCTATTATTTACTTCGGATGGCCCTGCTGATGATTTGCTGCAGGGTGGGATGGCCGATGGCGTGCTAGCGACCGTCAACTTTGGTTCGAGACCGAAGGAAGCATTCGATAAGTTGAAACAGTATCAGTCAGATGCGCCGCTTATGTGTATGGAGTATTGGAACGGTTGGTTCGATCACTGGTTCGAAGAGCATCATACGCGCAGCGCAGAAGATGCAGCGCAGGTGCTGGATGAGATGCTGGGAATGGGCGCATCGGTGAACTTCTATATGCTGCATGGGGGTACGAACTTCGGGTTTGGCAGTGGTGCTAATCACGGGGGAAGCTTCGAGCCAACGGTAACCAGCTATGACTATGATAGTGCGATTAGTGAAGCAGGAGACATAACACCGAAGTATCGGTTATTCCGAGAAGTAATCGGTAAGTATGTATCGCTGCCTGAAGGTGACCTGCCTGAGAATACGCCGAAGACAGCGTACGGTGAAGTCACAGTGAACCGAGCTGTGAAGCTGTTTGATACGCTTGCGTCTATGACGGATGTAAAGATGAGTATATGTCCGGAGCCAATGGAAATGTATGATCAGAATCATGGCTTTATCTTGTACTCCACTCAAGTGTCTGGCCCGCGCACAGAATGCACGCTGACGATTCAGGATGTTCGCGATCGTGCTCATGTATTCTTGGATCGGAAGCTAATCGGCATAGTGGAGCGCTGGGATCCCCAGAAGCTGGCGGTAACGATTCCAGAGGGTGGAGCGCGGCTTGATATTTTT
This sequence comes from Paenibacillus sp. E194, assembly GCF_000935845.1. Taxonomy (NCBI): domain Bacteria; kingdom Bacillati; phylum Bacillota; class Bacilli; order Caryophanales; family Paenibacillaceae; genus Paenibacillus; species Paenibacillus sp. E194. Next base: position 7,047 of record NZ_JMDX01000116.1, on the reverse strand, counting down.
GTAGAAAATATGGGGCGTGTCAACTATGGATCAGAGCTGTATGATCGCAAAGGGATTACGCATGGTGTTCGATTGAATGGGCAATTTCTGTTCCATTGGGAAGTGCGCAGTTTGGAGCTGGAGACTCTGAGTGGCTTGCAATTTAATACAGCTGATTCTGGGCTGGAGGGAGAGCAGCCGGCATTCTACGAGGCTACGCTATCGATTCAAGAGCAGCCGCAGGATACATTCCTTCGCTTGGATGGATGGAAGAAGGGTGTAGTGTTCGTAAACGGCTTCAATCTCGGACGTTACTGGGAGGTTGGTCCGCAGCAGACACTGTATGTTCCAGCACCAATACTCCGCCAAGGAGAAAACCAAATAGTCGTATTTGAGCTGCACACTCCGGGAGACAAACTTACTTTCGAAGCGGTTCCGTCCTTATAATGCCATATGTAGATTATCGGAAATACAGAGCAGCCATTCTCCCTCCGAGAAGGGCTGCTCTACTTGATCAGAGTTAATCAAATGACCGGAAGCATGTTGTCGGCTTCTGCAGGAACAAGATCAGGAATAAGATCGATTCCGGGTTCCAGTACGGAACTAGGTTCTTCTATCACTTCGACAGTATCTTGAACGGCAGCGGACAATGGTTCTGCCACTTCTTCATGATTCGGAGATCCAACGGTTGTCTGTATGAACGTTGTTACTCCTTGCCGGTAGCGTTCTTGATCGACGGAATAAGCGGTACCATGCCCGGCTCCCTCAATGAGGATCAAGGAAGATGTACCATGCTTCGCTTCATGCAGTTGTTCACTCATCCATGTCGGCACAAAACGATCCTCCTTGCCATGAATGAATAAGACGGGGAGGGGGCACGTCTTCATAATTCGTAATGGGCTTACTTGCTGCATGCGGAATCCAGCCTTGCGCAGAAGCAATCGATTAATGAGTGCCATAGTAGGCCATGCAGGCATTTGATTCAGCTTCGTTACTTGATAATGAATGAGCTGTGTCAAATCGGAGTATGGGCAGTCAGCCACAATGAACTGCACCTGTGGCCTGCGGATTGCTGCGTATTCTAGCACGGTTCCCCCACCAAGCGATTGACCATGCAATCCAATGATGCAATCCTTCCCCTTCCGTTCAACAATCCAGTCCACCCACATTTGCACATCGTATTTTTCTTTGTAGCCAAAGGTTGTGTACTTGCCTTCACTCTGACCATGCCTGCGCTGATCGACAAGTAGGACATTAAAGCCTTGCTCGGTGAACATATCCATAAATTGAGCTGACCAAGGAAGAGCTCCTGTATAGCCGTGAACAATTAGCGCAATCCGGCGTGAATTCGGAAATTTCTCCATATAATAGCCGTGCAGCTTAATGCCATCATGGCTTCGGATAGTGATTTCTTCTTTGCGGCAGGCTTCAAATTGTTCACGAGTGAATACCCCTTGCTGTTCAAGCATTTCCAGACAGCGCTCGTAGGTGGAACATTTGGAGCGTGTCATATAGTAAACAGCATAATGGGGAATGAGCCAAGCAGACAGTAACAAAAAGATAATAATGCCAGATGCAATCGGTGTCAGCATTGCTGTCAGACCTCCAATCACGTATACATTAGTCAAGCATATTGTCCGCGGATACGGATTAGGATGTGCAGATTGGTGTTGATTTAACCGGACTCCAAGCAACCATCGCGAGTAATGCTTCCTGTACTGAAGCATTGACCAAATAGCAAAGGAAAGATTCGTGTCATGGCTGAACAGGTAATGGGCTTAGCATTATAGACTATGACCATATATACCTGTATGCGAAGTGGTATGAATTGCATGAGCAGGATGGATTGGATTTCGGAGCCATTGTCCGTTACAATGGAACGGGGTAAGAGAAAGAAAGAACTCGAGGGTCGAATAGCATTCCAAAGTGGGATTATATACATAAGAAAGCTTGAACAATGCGGCAGTTACAAATGGCTGCAAGCTGATTATTCGTACTTTCATGAACATTACACACAGAAATGCCGCTGATTTAGCTGCAAGCCTGTGTCACATTTCGTCAAAAACGTTTATAATGATTGCATAGACAAGCCCCGCCCTCTGCGGGGTGTTGCCTTGTTCTGAGCGGGAACTGAGTACGTTCCACGCCATATGCAACGAGCGAAAGGATTTGGAACAATTATGTGTGGCATTGCTGGTATATATCATTTTCATGATCAACAACCTTCTGAACAAGTAGTACGCTCGATGATGGACTTGATCCACCATCGCGGACCGAATGACGCGAAGCTGTGGATTGGCGATCGTGTTGGACTAGGCTTCCGCCGTCTGTCCATTATCGACGTCGCAGTTGGAGCGCAGCCGCTCAGCAACGAGGATGATTCAATTTGGATTATTTTCAACGGGGAGATATACAATTATCAAGAGCTGCGTGAGGATTTGATCCATCGCGGGCACCAATTCAAGACACATACGGATACAGAAGTTATTATTCATCTGTACGAAGAGCATGGTTCGAAGTGTGTGCATCATCTTCGCGGTATGTTTGGCTTCGCTATCTGGGATCGCAACAAGCAGGAGCTGTTTATTGCGCGTGACCATTTCGGGATTAAGCCTGTATATTATTATCAAAATGACGAGATGTTCGTCTTTGGTTCGGAAATTAAAAGCTTGCTGGCGGTTCCAGGTGTTCAACGCCAAGTGAACATGAACAGCTTCTATAATTACTTAACATTCCAATACGTACCAGATCCGAACACGATGTATCAAGGGATTCATAAGCTGCCACCTGCGCACTCTATCACAATCCCGTTCGGCGGGAAGCCGATCATCGAGAAGTATTGGGATCCAATGTTCGAGCCTGTGGATCGTCCATTGACACAAATTATCGAGGAAATTCGCGATGTTATGCGCGATTCCGTAGAGCATCATCTTCATAGTGAAGTGGAACGCGGCTGCTTCCTCTCCAGTGGGATTGACTCGACGATTACATCTACTTTGATGCGTTCGATGGAACCGATCAAGACATTTAGTGTCGGCTTCGAAGGTGCGAACAATGAGACGATTATTGCTCAGGATACAGCTAGACAGCTAGATACGGAGCATTATGATCGCATGATTACACAGGAGATGTACTTCGACGCAGTACCGCGGGCGATTTGGCACTTGGACGAGCCAGTAGCGGATCCATCCGCGATCGCTTTGTATGAGGTTGCTCGCTTAGCGAAAGAGCATGTCACAGTCGTATTGTCAGGTGAGGGCGCGGATGAATTGTTCGGTGGATACCGCATATATCGCGAACCGCATTCCCTTCGTTATCTGTCATGGATGCCTGAAGGCATGCAGCGTGCGATGCACAAGATGGTGCAGTCCGTTCCGTTCAACTTCTATGGCAAGAACTACTTGCTTCGTGGAACGACGCCGCTTGAAGAACGCTTCCTCGGTAACGCGAACATTATGACGGATGATGCGAAGGTAGAACTGCTGCGTGCGACACAGTCCGAGATTGCTGACTTCACGAAGCCGTTTGATATCGCACGTACTTATTATGACCGTACACGTCACCTCGATCCTGTATCTCGGATGCAGTATATCGATATGAATCTGTGGATGCCTGGCGACATCCTGATGAAGGCGGATAAGCTGACAATGGCGCATTCGCTCGAACTGCGCGTTCCGTTCTTGGATCGTAAAGTTTTCGATGTGGCCCGCAGCATCCCAGCCCATCACCGCATTGCAGACGGTACGACGAAATATGCGCTTCGCAAAGCGATGCAGGGAATTATCCCAGATTCGGTATTGAACCGTCCGAAGCTCGGCTTCCCGGTACCAATGCGCGATTGGTTGCGCACGGAACGTGCAAATATCATGTGGGAAGAGTTATCCGCAAGTGGTATTGACCACCTCGTCAATTTGACGGCTGTTGAAGATATGTTCCGCCGTCACAAGAATGGACAAGGGGACTACTCCCGCAAGATTTGGACATTGCATGTGTTCGCCCTCTGGCACCGCACATACATGAAACAGCAATAAAATAGTGGATCTAGAAAAGCAGCTCCTGATCAGCAGGGGTTGCTTTTTTTGCGTTCAGGTTAAATGGGAAGGGTATTTATTATACTTGCGAACCCTTTGTATAACTAGTCTGCATATTGCAATAAACGTTGTATCAAAATGCTAAAAAAGCAGCAAGCCATTTCCGCGACGGGAACGGCTTGCTGCTTTTCCTTTGTTTCATCTATTCGCCGGCTGGCGAGAATTAATTCGAAGAAGCTTGTGGCTGTGTCGTTGTATCGTCAGAGCTCTCGCCTGGCTTTCGGTTCTGCATCGCCTCACGGGAGATGCGACCATTGCCGATAAGCAAAGCAACGAAGATACCGACCACGATGAAGCCGAGACCTGTCAAGAAGACAGTGGAGAAGGAAGCAGACCAAGCATCCTTGATCGTATTCAACACGTTCACTTTCAAGTCCTCAGGAAGCTGCTTCAGTAAATCGCTGTTAATCAGCAACTGATACAGCGTATTGGAATCTGTGCCGGTCTTGCTCAGAACGGCTTGCGTTCCTGGGTCGGCACTCGCAGTTGCATTCGCAATATTCGTTGCAATGACGCTGTTCATAATAACGTTGAACAAGGTTGCCCCGATCGTCGATCCGATGGAACGGAAGAACGTCGTAGCGGACGTAACGGTACCTAGCTGTTCACGTGGGAATGCATTCTGCACGACCAAAGTGATGATTGGCATAACCATACCGATACCGAAGCCAAGTACGACCATGAACGAATATGCCGTCCAAGTTGAAGTGCTGACACCCATCGTGCTCATAAGCCAGAAACCAACAGCACTGATGACCATACCGACCGCCATTACTGCACGGTAGCGCATGCGCAGTACCAATTGTCCAGCCAAAATGCTTGCAATAATCAAGGCAATCATCATTGGTGTCATTGTAGAGCCTGCTTGTGTTGGTGTTACACCAAGCACCCCTTGCATGAACATTGGCACGAACATAATGGCACCGAACATGCCGAGACCAACGAGAAAGCCGAGTGCAACAGATACGTTGAAGATGCGGCTCTTAAATAGAGACATATCGATAATTGGCTCTGCTGCTCGGCGTTCGATGAAGACGAACAGAACGAACAGGAGAAGTGCACTCGCGAAGACGAGAATGCTCGTTGGAGAATCCCAAGCATACTTGTTATGGTCGAGCGACAGCCCGAGCAGCAACAAGACGATACCCGGGATAAGAGTGAAAATTCCGAGCCAGTCAATCGAGATTTTTTTGCTTCTATCACGCGGCTCATCGATGGACTTCATACCGATAAAGATTAAGACTGTTGATAACAAACCAAATGGAACATTAATCAGGAAAATCCAATGCCAGCTAATATGATCGACAATAAAACCACCGAAGAACGGACCGATAACGGAGCTAAGACCGAATATAGCCCCGAATACGCCTTGCCACTTGGCGCGTTCCTGCGGACTGAACATCATACCGATAATCGTCTGGGACATCGGCATCAGCATACCGCCACCAATACCTTGGATCGCCCTGTAAATAATTAACTGTTCCATATTCACTGCCGTTGCGCATAAGCCTGAACCGATAACGAAGATAAGCCATCCAGTTAGGTAGATGAATCGGCTTCCGAACAAATCCGCTAATTTCCCGGCAAGCGGGATGACTGCTGTAGAGCAGATCATATAAGCGGTTGTTACCCAAGCGAAGATGGCGAACCCATTGAGATCCTTAATGATCGTTGGCATGGCCGTGCCGACGATCGTCTGCTCTAGGGAACTGAAGAACATCCCCATAATCAGACCGAATAGCACCATATTGCGGCGGGATGCCGCATGGTCTTTCACTGTGGCCATTTATTAATCACCTTTCTTTCATGCTCGTTTATATGTTGTGTGAACGACTGACCTTCGGGTCAAAAAATAACATGTTGATACTATAATCCCGATTGACCGCGAAGTCAATTGTTTTGGAACTAAAATATTTTTCATAATATTATGTTTGTGGTATGGTAGGAATAACGTAACAAACGATGCTGACTTGACGGTCAAAAAAGAATGAACCGAAAGTCATGACATACGGAGGACGGGATATGGAAGAGAAAAAACGACTCATCATGGAAACAGCGCTCTCGCTGTTCGCTGAAAAGGGTTATCATGAAACCTCGATTCAAGAAATTGCAGAACGTATCGGAATTGCCAAGGGATCAGTCTATTCCTTCTTTCGTTCGAAGGAAGAAATTTTATTCACAATATTCGACCATTATCACCAGATGATGTATGAATTAGCACGGGATACACTCGCTGACAATTTGCCGGCTCGCCAGAAGCTGAACAAGCTCATTCACATTTCTCTGGAGCAGTTCGGCAGATTCAAGTTGTTCCTTACCCTGCAGCGCAAGGAAGCGCACCTATATAAGAAGCGGGAAATTCGAGATATGGTATTCGATTTCCGTGCAAAGCGCTTCTTTACCTTCCGCCAAGTGGTTGCTGAAGTATACGGTCAGGAAGCGGAACCTTATTGGATGGACTTAGCGACAATTATTAGTGGTATGACCATTGAGTTCATGAGTTATGCGACATTTGACAGGAAAAATGTGGACTTCGATCAAGTGTGCACCTTTATTGTAAATGTTCTGGATGCGACTGCAGAGTCACTTGTTCGCAAGCATGCCGAGCCTGTACTTACCATGGCACTTATGAATGATTTTATGCGTTCTGGACACGTAAGCATGTCCAACTCGCAGCAACAATTGCTGGATCAAGTGTGGCTGCTGAAGGATGCAGTGATGAGTGCGCCGTTCAGCTTGAAGCAGCGTGAGGAAGCAGAGCAAGCGTACACAGCTCTAGAGTCGGAAATATTAAGGGGAAGCGGCAAAACGGTTAATGCGAGAGCAATGGCACTGTTCCTCTGCTCGATGCCGGACGATCCAATTGAGCAGGCGGCCAAGCGGATTCTAACCTTGCTGGAGCACACTTGCGAGTCAGAAGGGGATGAGCGGACATGCAAGCGTGGCTGAACAGAATTGATCCGATCACGAAGGGGAT
>NZ_JMDX01000115.1:0-18307 GCF_000935845.1 Paenibacillus sp. E194 | reverse complement strand
GTGCATGCGGAAAGCCGAGAGAAGGAGTGTATACGATGGAACAATTATGGAATGTGTGTGCGATTCAAATGGATGTTGCAATCGGCGAACCGGACAAAAATATGGAGAACGTTATTCAATGGATCGGTAAAGCAATGGAGCGAGAGTCGAAGCCGGATGTCATTGTGCTTCCAGAAATGTGGAATACGGGTTATGCACTTGAGCGGATTCACGAAATAGCAGATGTAAATGGACAGCAGACGAAGCAAATGCTCACGATGCTTGCTGCACGATATGGTGTAAACATTGTAGGTGGTTCCGTATCGGTTCGTGAAGGCGACCAGATCTTCAACCGGGTGTATGCAGCAGATCGTAACGGCGGCATTATTGGCGCCTATGACAAGGTACACTTGTTCCAGTTGATGGATGAACATGTTTATTTATCTTCAGGAAATGCGCTCGGAACGTTTACCCTGGATGGTGTGAAATGTGGGGTTATTATTTGTTATGATCTCCGTTTCCCGGAATGGACCCGAACAATGGCGCTCCAAGGTACAGAAGTCTTATTTGTTCCGGCTGAGTGGCCGCATCCACGGCTTCATCATTGGAAGACGCTGTTGACTGCGAGAGCCATTGAAAATCAAATGTATGTGGTAGCCTGCAATCGAGTCGGTACGAGCAAGGGAGCTTCAGGACAGGAGACGGCTTTCTTCGGACATTCGGCAATTATTGATCCATGGGGAGACACACTTGCTTCATCAGGGGAACAAGAAGCATTTGTGCAGGCGCCAATCTCTCTGTCGCTCGTACAGGAGGTGCGGAGTCGAATTCCTGTCTTCACTGATCGTAGAGAATCGCTTTATCAATCTGCTACAGCTTCCTATGGTTCTGCTCCATTGCTTAATCGTGTATGATGTCGAGAAAAGAGCGGCACAAGCGGGCAGGCACATCTCGTAAACGTCGTCAAGCACGTCTTCTTTTTCTCATTACGGGATGTGCAATAGGTGTGCTCCTTCTAGTCTGGTCTGGATATGGCGCTCATGTGGTAGATTGGGTGCTGGGTACAGATGGGGGTGGTAGAGTTCATCATAAGAGTACGGATGCGACCCGATCGAAGAGTTCGGATTCATCACTTGATCGGAATACTGTTAATGGCTCTGTAGAAGACAACATTCAAGTGGAACAATGGCTGCAATCACTCACCTTAGACGAGAAAATTGGCCAAATGTTTTTGGTTCACTTATCTGCGCTTACTGCTGAGAAGCCTAACCAAGCGCTGTCGAATATCCTTCATGAACTGGCTCCTGGAGGCGTTATTTTATTCAAAGACGACATCAAGACTGTGGGGCAAACGATTGAAGACAATGTCCAAATGCTCCGCTCATCCCGTATCCCACTCTGGATTGGCATAGATCAGGAGGGGGGAGTAGTGAATCGTATCCTGTTCGCTGGCGATTGGAATGGAAATATGGCAATTGCTGCGACTGGACAACCCCAGCTTGCGAAGGAAACGGCTTTTGAAACGGGCAGTCTCATGCAGTTGCTCTCCATCAACCTAAATTTTGCCCCTGTTGCTGATGTAAATGATGATCCGTACAATCCCGTCATCGGACTTCGCTCATTCGGCTCTGAGCCTAAACAGGTGTCTGCGTACGTACGCGCCTATGTACAGGGAGCACATAAAAGCGGCATGCCTGCCATTGTGAAACACTTCCCTGGGCACGGCTCGACACGTACTGATTCACATTTTGGACTACCTCAGTTGACCTATGACTTGAAACGGTTCAAGCAAGTAGAATGGCTGCCCTTTAAGGCAGCCATTGAAGAAGGAGTGGATATGATTATGTCCGCTCACATTCAGGTTCCTCAACTAGATCTGAAGACTACCTCCTCTCAAAAAGATGGTTCACTCATCACGATTCCAGCTACACTATCTTCCCGTGTCCTTACAGATATTTTACGAGATCAATTGCATTTTCAGGGGGCCATTATTACGGATGCATTGAATATGAAGGCGATTGCGGATCATTTTGGTTCGGATGAAGCTGCTGTAATGTCCATCCAAGCAGGTGCAGATGTACTATTGATGCCCCCTAAGCCGCATCAGGCAATAGCTGCGATTCATAAAGCGATAGAAGAGGGAACATTGACCGAGCAGCGCATTGATGAGAGTGTCCGTCGCATCTTGCGCTTGAAGCTGAAGTATAAGGTGACGGATGCGAAGCAGGCTTCTCAATTAAATGTGGAACAAGCGATTGGGAGAGCCCAATCATTTATTGCTTCCAATCAGGTGCAGGGATTAATGAAGCGCATAGCGGAACAGGCTGTTACACGTTGGGGGACAGATTCTATTGCTAATCAGCCCAGTGTGCTGATTACATCCAGTATGAACCAAGTACTTCTGGTCGGTCATGATAGCGTCAGCTTGGAAGCAATGCAGCGTGCATTAGTAGCTGAGGAGATGGGAAGACGAGATGTTGGGGCGAAGGAGAAGGATGCTCATGTAGCAGTTAATAGCAACAAGGTGCGTTCTGTTGAGACGGAAGTTCGAGTGAGTAAGCTTGATGATACAGGCTTAACAGATGCAATCAGAGCCGCTGATGCCGTCGTTATCGTGACAAATGATGTATACCGACAGCCTCGTAGAACCAAACTGCTTGAAAAGCTGGTAGCTCAGCTTGAACAAATAAAGAAGCCTGTTGCAGTTGTTGCAGCAGGACTTCCCTATGATGCTCAGGCTTTGGCTAACATTCCAATCGGCTATGCGATTTATGGGTTAACGGATAGTAATGTGCGGGCAGCAGCACGAGTATTGCTTGGACGCACAGCCGCGTTAGGTCAATTCCCTGTTGCGATTGCAGGATTGCCATAATGCGAATCGACGAGTTGATTCGCACATAGAGAGCGATACGATCTCAGTCTGACTTCTTAGATTGATTCATCATTCTTCCGGCGCGAACTCGTGAGCCGAATCGGGCTGTAATCGTATCTTCCAGTGTCTGCATGAATGCTTCTGCCGCATGGGACATATAGCGGCCTTCCCGATACGCGATAACAAGCGTACGGGAAGGTCTTCCTGTCAGCGGAAGATATAACGGAACAAATTCGCTTCGAGGAGCAGTCGCAATAAATGAAGGAACTAAGGCAACCCCCATACCAGCCGCTACGAGAGACTGGACGGTCTCAATGTTCGTGCTCTCGAATACGACATTCGGGGTAAAACCGGCGTCCTGGCACATTTGTACGGTAATTTGCCTGAATCCTTGACCACGCTTCAAGAGAATGAAGGATTCGTCTCGGAGGTCTGATAAGGACACCTGGCTTGGCTCGGAACATTCGCTATGCTGCTTGGCAAGAGAATGCTGCGGGGGGATTGCAAGCAGAATCTCTTCTTCTATGACAGGTCGATAGGTAAGGGAATCATCCGTTAAGGGCAGAGATAGCAGGCATAGATCATTCTTGCCTTGGGCCGTCATCCGCTCCAGGTTGGACGTCGAAGTATCCTCTACGAGTACCAGATCGATGGCTGGATAGCGTTCATGGAATTGAGGAAGGACATGGGGGAGGATATGGGATCCCGTAATCGGCATTGTCCCGATAACCACCTTTCCCCTCTTCGTTTGGCTGATATCGGCCATTTCGTTCTTCAACTGTTCCATCGCATCGAGCATCTTCTGTGCGCGGTCGACGAATACCTCTCCTGCATGTGTGAGTTCCACTGAATTGGTCGTTCGTTGAAATAAGAGGACGCCAATTTCCTTCTCTAGCTTCGACAACTGCTGGCTTAATGAAGGCTGTGCGATGTGCAGCTTCTCAGCAGCCCGGGAGAAGTTTCTCTCCTGTGCGATTTGGACGGCATAGAGCAGCTGTCTAAATTCCATGTCCGTTCACCCTTCCTCTTCATCACTTATAGGCTTAACCTATTATCTTTATAGATATTATATCTTGGATCAATGAAGAAAGAAATGCTATATTTGGTGGCAAGAGAAATAGAGAGAGAAGCGTAAAATCGCGGAGAGGTGAAGGAAATGACGATAAAGAAGACCATGTACGAGAAGATTTGGGATCGGCACGTCATCGTGCAAGAAGAAGGCAAACCAAGCATTTTATACATTGATTTGCATTTGGTGCACGAGGTAACATCCCCGCAAGCTTTTGAAGGATTGCGCTTGAGCGGCCGCAAGGTAAGACGTCCGGATCTTACATTTGCAACAATGGATCATAATGTACCGACGAAGGATCGGTTCAACATTACAGATCCAATCTCGAAGCAGCAGATCGATACATTATCACAGAACTGTGCAGACTTTGGTGTTACGCTGTTCGACCTAGACAGCATTGATCAAGGCGTGGTGCACGTTATGGGGCCCGAGCTTGGTCTTACTCATCCAGGGAAGACGATTGTCTGTGGGGACAGTCATACATCGACGCACGGTGCATTCGGCGCCCTCGCGTTCGGAATCGGCACAAGCGAAGTTGAGCATGTAATGGCAACACAATGCTTGCAGCAAGTGAAGTCGAAGACGATGGAAGTGCGCTTCGTTGGCAAGCGCAAGCCAGGCGTAACTTCGAAGGATATGATCTTGGGCTTCATTGCGCAGAACGGCACTGATTTTGCAACTGGCTATGTCATTGAATACACAGGCGAATCAATCCGCGAATTGACGATGGAAGAGAGAATGACTGTATGCAATATGTCCATCGAAGCGGGTGCACGTGCTGGTCTAATCGCACCAGACGAGACAACATTCCAATACTTGCGTGATCGTCAGTATGTGCCTCAAGGCGAAGCTTTTGATGCTGCTGTTGCAGAGTGGAAGAGCTATGTAACCGATGAGGGTGCTGCTTATGATGTAGTTGTTGAAGTGGATATGGATCAGCTTATCCCGCAGGTGACTTGGGGAACGAGCCCGGGTATGGGTACCGATATTACGTCGAATGTCCCGAACCCTGCTGATTTTACTACCGAAAATGAACGTAAAGCTGCTGAAAAAGCACTTGAATATATGGATCTGACACCTGGTACGCCGATAACTGAAATTGCTGTCGACTATGTATTTATCGGCTCCTGTACAAATGGCCGTATCGAGGATTTGCGAGCAGCGGCAGAGGTAGCTAGAGGCTACAAGGTGAGCGATAAGGTAACGGCTATCGTCGTTCCAGGCTCTGGCCGGGTTAAGCTTCAGGCGGAGAAAGAAGGTTTGGATCAAGTATTCGTGGAAGCGGGCTTCGAATGGCGTGATGCTGGATGCAGTATGTGCCTTGCTATGAACCCGGATGTGCTCCAGCCAGGACAACGTTGTGCTTCGACTTCCAACCGTAACTTCGAAGGACGTCAAGGACGTGGTGGACGTACGCATTTGGTATCGCCAGCAATGGCAGCAGCAGCGGCAATCAAGGGGCATTTCGTTGATGTGCGCAACTGGGAAATCAAAGCGGAAGTATTGAACTAAGGGAGGAACGAATCATGCAACCATTTACATCATTGAACGGTCTTGTTGCCCCGGTTGATCGGGTCAACGTGGATACAGATGCAATCATTCCTAAGCAATTTTTGAAGCGTATTGAACGGAGCGGATTCGGCCAGTTCTTGTTCTATGAGTGGAGATTCGACGAGGCGGGCAATGTTATTCCTTCCTTCACCTTGAATCAGCCGCAATATGAAGGAGCTTCCGTATTACTGTCCCGTGCGAATTTCGGTTGCGGTTCTTCACGTGAGCATGCACCTTGGGCGATTCTTGACTATGGCTTCCGCTGTGTTATCGCTCCATCATTCGCAGATATTTTCTACAATAACTGCTTCAAGAATGGTATTCTGCCTATTAAGCTGTCAGAAGAGCAGGTTGATGAGCTGTTCCGTCGTGCAGCGGAGAAGGACGGTTATCGTCTGGACGTGAATTTGGAAGAGAAGACAATTACGGATGAATACGGATTGAACTACACTTTCGATTTGGATGAGCATCGTCGTCAATTTTTGCTGCAAGGTCTCGATGATATCGGATTGACGCTGAAGCATGAAGATGCAATTACTGCATACGAAGCTGTGAATGCGGGTCGTGTCGCTTACCCCGTCGTATAAGCACTATTGATATGGAAGGTATAAAATCCCTGGATTCGCTTCGGCGTTCCAGGGATTTTGTTGTATAGGCGTTGAGTAGCGGATTAAGATTTGTAAGTGCATGCAGCACATATCGGACTTATTCCTATTTGAGAAGAAATACATATTGTAAAATAGAAAAGAAAATGGATTTCGGATTTCGTCCATGACAACAACAAATACGATGATGCGAATTTCTTTGCCGCATATGAGAATATGCCCCGTTCTATCCATGGGCTAGAAGGAGCGGGAGAATGGCATGTATTACAGGAACTAATTCCAGATTTGCGCAACAAGAGTGTGCTGGATCTGGGCTGCGGCTTCGGCTGGCATTGTAGATACGCCCGAGAACAGCATGCCGATTCTATAATAGGGGTTGATATATCAGAGAAAATGCTGCAGAAAGCACGTGAATTGACGAATGATTCATCAATCTCCTATTTGCATGCCCATTGAAGACATTCAGTTTGCAGATGAGCAATTTGATGTGGTGATTAGCTCGTTAGCCTTTCATTATATTGAATCGTTCGATATGATTTGTGAAAAAATCTATCAGAGCTTAGAACCAAAGGGCGTATTTCTGTTCTCGGTCGAGCATCCGATCTTCACTTCGCGCAATGAGCAAGATTGGGTGTACGATGAGCAAGGGAATATCCTCCATTAGGCAGTGGATGGGTATCAGGCTGAAGGAAAGCGTGAAACGACCTTCTTAACGGAGGATGTCGTTAAGTATCATCGAACGTTCGCTACGTATATGAGTAACTTGATTGATGCGGGATTTACGATACGTGCAGTGAAGGAGCCGACTCCATCTGAGAAAATGCTTCGAGAAATACCCGGGATGACTGATGAGCTGCGCAGACCCATGTTCTTGATTATTTCTGCTACTAGAAGTTGATATTTTTTAGCGATTGTAGACCGTTTTTCTATTTGCACTTTTTGTATGATCAGGTGCGAAATAGAAAACGGTCTTTTTTTGGTTGTTACGTATCCTGTCAATATTTATGTTCAAATGTGCAATTTTTGTCTTGCCATGTGGGAGTAGGTGATTTACAGTGAAAACAAGGGATATTTTAGCAGGTTTATTTTAGCCAAAAAATGTAGAAACTACGCAACTTTTGTACTTTTTATACGTCTAATAATACGTCCGTTCTTAATAGACAAATAGAATAGTGCGGAACATGACGAAAGGATGTAGAGGTGAAGATGCAGAAAAAACAAAAATTTGCGGTTGGATTGCTATTAATGCTGTTGTGTTTAGTGTTTCCTACGCTGGGACAAGCTGCACCTAATACGAGCTTGTACTTGAATGGAAATTCTTTGGCGATGCCAGAGAATATTTTGATGCTGAACAATTCGGTCATGGTCCCGATTCGCATCGTTTCTGAAGAGTTGGGTTATAAGGTTGATTGGAATCAGAAGGCGAAGACGGTAGCTATAAATGATAATAGCAGAAGCATGAATCTCACCGTCAATCAGAAGACGGCGACAGTTGACAACAAGAGTGTTACACTTGTTGCACCACCGGTTATTAAAGGCGAGACTACACTAGTCCCACTTCGTTTTATCGGCGAGAATATGGGGTTGAAAGTGGATTGGGACAACTCAACCAAATCCGTGTACATGTTCACTTCTGACGAAGTAACGCCCCCAACACCTGATAAAGGCAATGAGGACAAGCCGACAAAGCCGGACAACGGCAATGGAGATAATGGCAGTAATGGTGGAGACCAAGTAAAGCCAGATAACAATACTTCAGTCGTTACGAACTTTTCTTTTGACAATAATCAATTACATATTGCTTTAGATCGTAATGTAAGACCGAGCATTATGACGATGGACAGCCCTAACCGGGTAGTTATTGATTTGCCGAATGCAGTGTTCTCGGACGAGTTCTATGAAAAATATAGTTTCAATAAAGATGGACAAGGGGAATATGTAGTATCAGATTACCCAGATGTTCAGCGCATTCGCTTTGCAATGTTCAGCGATAAGCCGAATACAGCGCGCTTCGTTATTGATTTGAACTACCCGTTGAATGGTGAAGTCACACTGAATGACCAAGGTTTGACGACCATTTCGTTGAATCAAAAGAGTGGAAATGACGGTGGGGACGGCAATGGCGGAACAACGAAACCACCTGTAACGCCCAATAAACCGAATGGTACTTATACCGTTGTTATTGATGCAGGTCATGGAGGTAAGGACTCCGGTGCGCTTAGCTTGACGAAGAAGACGGAAAAGGACTTTACTTTGGCACTTTCCTTGAAAGTCGGAGAGCTGCTTCGTAAAGAAGATAAGATCAATCTTGTCATGACGCGCGAAGACGATTCATTCCCTGAATTATCCGATCGTTCATCGCTTGCGAACAAAATTGGTGCTGATATATTCGTATCGATACATGGCAACAGTGCGAAAAATAGCCCTTCCGTAACAGGTACGGAGACGTTCTATTATCACAAGAGCAGCGAAGCACTTGCCAAGACGTTGCACAAAAATTTATTGAATGGAACGCAATTTAAGGATCGGGGTATCAAATTTGGGGATCTCCATGTCGTTCGAGAAACGAAGATGCCGTCGGCTCTGCTCGAAATTGGCTTTTTGACGAGTACGAATGACGAACCAAAAATGTATGACGACCAGTTCCAATGGCGCGTTGCGGAGAACATTGTCAAAGGAATTAAAGAATATTTGGGCATATCCTGATTCCATAAAAAAATGCAACCTTTGACGATCTGTTGCGTTATGAACGATGTAAAGGAGGTCGTGCTTCATGAAGACACGAAAATGGTGGGCACTTGCTGCCGCAGTTCTATCCATTACAATTATAAGTGCCTGCGGTGCTAAGCCGACAACAAACGGAGCTGCTCAACCTGAGCAGCCAACAGCTGAACAACCTACAACAGAGCAGCCTACAACAGAGCAGCCGAACGAGGAAAAGCCGTCAGACGAGACAACGAAGTCTGAGCAGCCAACAACTGACAAAGGTCAAGAAACGAAGTCTGAAAAGCAAGAAAAGTCGCTTGACGTATTTGTCTCTGATGATCAGTTAATGGAATTGAAGTCATATAAGAAGACGATACAGTTCTCTAATGATGACGAGAAGTATCAATCTGCACTTCAAGCGTTGAAGACGTCTGACAATGATAAAGATATTCCGTTGTGGGAAAAGATCGACTTCAAATCAGTGAAGATGGATAAGGGAACGCTTGTCCTTGACATTCATATTCCGGAAGAGGGCCATCTTGGTGCAGGCGGAGAAGCTTTTGCTTTGGATGCTCTTACTAAAACGTTGTTCCAATTCGATGAAGTAAAGGCAATTGATATTCTGGTAGACGGAAAATCAGATGAAAGCTTGATGGGCCATGTTACGTTGAAACATCCAATTAAGCGTCCATAGTTATCTGCACGAATCATGTAATTAAACATAATAATACCAGTAATTATTCGAGAACAGGGGCAGGAAATGCCCCTGTTCTTGTCGAAAAAGAACATCTTACGAAGAAATATATGTGGAAGGGGATGCATCATGCAATTAAATTCTAAACCGCGTGCACGCAAAGCGCGTGCATTAACAAGTGCGTTATTGGCCGTATCCATGATGCTGACATCTATGCAATTTGCGATGGCAGCTGAATCAAATACCGCTACAAAGACGAATCAAGTTACATCAACTTCGAATACAAGTCCGATATTCAGCGATGTTAAGCTTGGTTATTGGGCAGAAAAACATATACATAAGCTTGCAGCATTGGATATCTTAAAGGGGAATAACGGCAAGTTCCGTCCTGGTGACGATGTAACACAGCAGGAAGCCATTACAATGGCGATTCGCTTTATGGGACTGGAGGGGGAACTTAACGCTGCTGATTCCGTGGCTCTTCCAGCTGATTTCAAGGTCGGCAATTACTTTAAGCCGTATATTGTTCTCGCATTCCAAAAAGGGTTGTTGGATAAAAAAGAAGAAATGGCCAAGCCAGACCCAAAGCAAGCATGGGGCGATCAAAAGGCAACCCGTGAATGGGTGACGAAAATTTTGGTTCGTGCTGTTGGGAAACAAGCAGACGCTGAGCGTGCCGCGAATAAGAAGACGACATTCGCGGACAATAGCAAAATTAGCGCAGCTGCGTTAGGATATGTCAACACTGCAGTTGATCTGGAATTGACTACAGGAATGAGCGGCAACAAATTCGAGCCACAAGGCAAAGTAACGCGTGCGCAGCTTGCAACATTCTTCAGCCGTGGAGAAAAAGTATCCAAGGTGAAGCACGCATCCGAATCATTCGGTTATGTGATGAGCCTAACGGATCAAGAGATTCGCTTGTATACGGAAGAGGGCAAGACAGCGAACTTCCGTCGCGATAAAAACACGATGTACTATAAAGCAGACAGCGAGCAGTCGATCAAAGTCTCCGATATCGGCCTATATATGAAGGTTCGTGTTGTTGGACAATCGGGAAGTGCGACATATGTTGAATTGATCGACGCTGAACCGAAGGTGGAAACTTCAACGGTTAAGCTGAGATATGTTGCTCCATCAGAGAGGAAGCTGTACTTCACGAAGGATGGCTCTGATGCATTGTCTGATTTTGTGTATGACAGCAGCGCAACTGTATTCAAAGATGCCAGCGGCAACACGATTGATCCTTTAAAGCTGATGGCGGACAGTGAGCTTGTCATCAAGCGTGAGACGTTTACGAACGAACGCAAAATTATTGAGATTCAAGTAAAGTCTGGTCCTGTCAACAAATCGGCCAAAGGTTCTATTACTTCTATTGATGTGAAAAATCGTTCCGTGACGATCAAGAACGAACAAGGTGAGAGCGAAACCTACACGGTTGTGGAGGGAGCTTACGTTCGGTATAAGGATCAATTGTTGTCAGGTCTTAGCAGCATCAAGCAAAATGACACCGTCAATTATACGGTGAAAAATAGCGTCGTAACTGAAATCGAATTAACGAATGCCCAACAAGTAACTATTTCTGGAACGTTGTACGAAAAAGGCGCGACAAAAACAAGCATCACGATCCGAAAAGAAAACAATGAACTCGTAGCGAAGCTGCTTGCACGCGATGTGAAGATCGAAATCGACGGAATGAATAATCCTACGTTCGACGATATTGTCGCAGGCGAATACGGAGATCGCGTCGAGCTTGCGATGAACAGCGAAGATCAGGTTACCAACATTAAAGTAATGAATCGGAAAGCCGAGATGCTGATCGGAGCTACGGTTTCGGACTATGATAGAACGAACAACTTGTTGATGGTGGTGGATGAGCGTAAAGAGCCGTACGTTTTCAAGCTGACCAATGAAACGCGTTTTGAGAACAACGGAGTGAAGGTTGCAGTTGATGATATCGCTAGTCAGTTGAAAGATGGAAAACGTAAAGTTAATATTCAATATACAGCCAAAAATGCGCTCCTCGTGCAGTTTGTCAACAAGTTCGAAGGAACATTTGTCTTTGCAAGCTCGACCGCTAAGACGGTTACGATGAAGCTTGCCAATGGGCAGACGGTTACGCTTCCTTATAAGAGCAATACGCTTAGTGTTGAAAAATATGGAAAGAGCGGAGCAACATTGAATGATGTGAATAATGGTGATACAATTGTAGCCTACTTCACAGAAGATCAGTCTTCAGTAACATCTCTTGCCGTTCGTCAAACCTTGCAGTTCGAGATCGCATCTCGTGATGCGGAGAAGTATCGTTTGCGCCTGCGCTCCAACGGATCAACGATCGAGGACTTCAATGTAGGCAGTGCGGCAATCTATGATCTGAACAATAAAAAGATCAAGATTGCTGACTTGAAGGATAATGACTATGTCAACGTTGTAATGGACGGACGTTCTGTCGTGGAAGTGCGTCAAGTTCAAGTTACTTATGGTCGTGTAGAGTCTGTGGATACGAACAACGGCACGATTCGAGTACGTGACAATGCTGGCTCCTTATCTGTGCATCAAGTTGGCAAGAACGCGCAAATTCAGGTGGATAATTCTTCTTCTACATCGAATTTGAGCGCTTTGAAAGAAGGAGACCGCGTAGAGATGCGCAAGGATACAAGCGATCTTGCAGTTGTGAAGCTGATCAGCGGAATGAAGCGCAGCTTCTGGCGTTATAATTCAAGTACGGATGAATTGTATGTAAAACGCACGATGGCTGAAAACAATTATATATTCAAAGTTCATCCGAATGCATTTATTCATTCGAAGGGCGAGAAAACCAGCCTGTCTTCCATTAAAGAAGATACCGATATTATGTTGTATATCATTAAGGATCAGGTTGTTGAAATCGAGAAATTGTCTTAAACTACGATTAGGTTCATTTCGAACCGTCTCACCTTAGCGGGTGAGACGGTTTTTAGATGGAAATAGTCAAGCAGAATGGATAGAAAGGTGAGGTGACTTCCAGATGGCAACAAGTGCCCGCGTCCGACATATTCTCGATACGATTGGTCAGATGTTCCCTGACGCGCATTGCGAGTTGACTCACTCCAATCCGTTCGAATTGACAATTGCAGTCCTGTTGTCAGCGCAGTGCACGGACGAGACGGTGAACAAAGTAACAGCTACGCTGTTCCAGAAATATAAAACACCAGAAGACTATCTAGCAGTTCCGCTTGAAGAGCTGGAGTCAGATATTCGGCGCATTGGCTTATTCCGCAACAAGGCCAAAAATATTCAAAAACTATGCCGCATGCTCATTGATAAATATGAGGGTGAAGTGCCAAGGGAGCATGCTCAGCTAACAGAGCTTCCTGGTGTCGGCAGAAAGACGGCCAATGTGGTCGTCTCCAACGCCTTCGGTGTTCCTGCAATGGCAGTGGACACACATGTCGAGCGTGTCTCCAAGCGCTTGCGACTTGCCAACGAAGACGATAGTGTGTTGGAAGTGGAGAAAAAGCTGATGCGTAAAATTCCTCGTGAGGAATGGACAGATACGCACCACCGGTTAATCTTTTTTGGACGTTATCATTGCAAAGCGCAATCCCCCAAATGTGACATTTGTCCGCTGTTAGATAGCTGTCAAGAGGGTAAAATACGTATGAAAGCGACCAAACCTAGAAAGACTGGAAACTATAAGAACGTGGATGGGAGTCGGTCGTGATGAAATGTATTTCGGTATACACGAATGATTTTGAACAATTCTCTAATATTTATGAAAAGATTATGCAAACACCTCTGCAAGAGGATGAAGAACGTGAAATTGACGGCGTTACGGTATATGCAGCCGGACAAGTTCCTGATCAGTATGTGGAACGTATGCGTCAAAAACGTGATGTTGTCGTAATGCGCGTGAAAGATTCAGGCATTACTATTTTACAGCGCGGAGAACAATTCGAAATCATTCTCCCCGAACAGCAAAATATGGTACACTAGAAACCGAGTATAAGGCAAAAAGAGGAAGCCGATTACTCGGTTTTTTCTATGCGCAAATATAACGAATATTCGTGTTCCGTTAGGATAGAATCGGTGAGGGAGACGTGAATGGAGAAGATGAATGCGAGGTTGCACACCAATTCGGCCATTGTGGAAAGAGATAGCGATGAACTCGGAAAATGGCTGAAGCATACAGCGGATCAGATGCGGCATAGGGGAGATGTGCAGCACGCCGAGAAGATGCTGGAGCTGGCGAATAAGTGGCAGGAAGCGATTGTGATGGTAACGTTTTGTGGACACTTTTCGGCAGGCAAATCAAGTGTAATTAATGCATTATGCGGCAAGCAGCTGCTTCCATCGAGTCCGATTCCAACCAGTGCGAACGTGGTTACGCTCCGCTACGGTGAGCGTCATGCCCGGGTTCTACGCAGATCTGAACAAGATGGAACGGTTCTTGAAGAGCCTGTGCAATTCGAGCAGCTAGATGATGTGTGCCGTGATGGTGCTGGTATAGAACGTGTCGTTCTCTTTGATGAAATTGATTGGATGAAGCAAGGCGTTGCTCTGCTGGATACACCCGGAGTAGATTCTACAGATGCAGCACATCGAGCAGCTACGGAGGAAGCCATGCATCTGGCTGATATTGTGTTCTATGTGACGGACTATAATCACGTCCAGTCGGAGACGAACTTCGCATTCGCGAAGGAGGTTGCAGATGCAGGTAAGCCGCTTATCTGGATTGTGAATCAAATTGACAAGCACCGGGAGCAGGAGCTTACCTTCGAATCGTATCAGAGCGATGTCCGAAGTGCACTTGATGCATGGCAGTTGAAGCCCGAAGGCGTATTCTACATCTCTGTAAGGCAGCCAGAACATCCATTGAATGAATGGAATGCATTAGAAGCGTATGTTCGCCAGACGGCGCGAGAACGGCTGCCGCTCGTTCGATATGGTATCTTACGTGCGGCACGTGAGCTCGTGTCCGCCCATGCAAAGGTTTTAAAGGAGCCGTTTGTAAGTAAACGTGAACAGCTAGTGGAACGTATAGGCGACGAAGCCTCATTGGCTGCGTGGAAGGAACAGCTGCATCTAACGGAACAGCGCATTGCAGAGCTTACAGCTCGGGAGCAGGAAGTAAATGCATCGTTCCAGAAGCAAGTGCAGCAGCTGCTTAGTAATGCGAATGTTACGCCTGCAGTAATGCGTGAACAGGCGCAGCGATATTTAGAATCCCGAAAGCCTGGCTTCAAGGTCGGTTTCTTATTCTCCAGTGCGAAGACAGACAATGAACGTACGCAACGTCTGCAGTCCTTCACATCCATCTGGAAGGAAGGGCTGCGGGCAAATGTTGAGGTTCATCTCATCCAAATGATTCGCTCGCTGGCTGAAGAGGTAGGAGCAAACGAGCAGGAGGCATCGGCTGAGATGGAGCAAGCCATGCCTGATCTAGGTGATTCCTGGCTTGCTGATTCGGTGTCAGAGGGAGCGAGCGGTTCACCTGAGTATACCTTGAATTATTGCAGATCAATAGCTGATGAAGCACGCGCGATGCTGCGTAGAGCCGCTTTGACAGTGGCAGAGCCATTACTAGAGATCAAGCTCCGTCAATATCGTGAAGAGCTTACGCGGGCAGAATCTAAGCTTGCTTCCATGAGCGAGCTCTCCCTCGAGTTCTCGGAAGTGGAGAATCGCCTACAAGCTACTACAGGGATCGAATCGGAATTGGTTCGAGCCATACAATTATGGCTGCCTGCTGATAAGCTGGAATGTGGCTGGATCGGTCTTCTTCCCGATATTCACAGCTTGAAGCAGGAAGCAAACAGCAAGGAGGAGGTAGTAGACCAGCAGCATGCTGCAGAGGCCAGGAACCAGGAACGCGTTCACAATGCTCCGGCCGGTAATGGCATAATTGATCACGTACAGCAGAGACGTTCAGATAAGCAGGCAATCGTTGAATCATGGTTGGAGTTGTCTACAGAGGCTGATGGGCTCGGGACAAGCGGCGATCTGGATAGACATGCCCAAGATCAATCTTTTGTAAAAGACTCTGAGCGCAATCTTATTGCTCATGGGTCAACTCCTAGTGGAACAGAACAGCGGTCAGAGGCTGCTGCTCCTAGCCAAGTTCGGGGCAAGCTGGTCCATACAGCTCAGAAGCTGGAGCAAGCAGCAGGCGTGCTTGAACGGCTGGAATCGATGAAGATGCTTGCAGCAGAGATGCGGGAGAAGGCGAAGCGGCTCGACGAGAATCGCTTTACGGTTGCCTTGTTCGGTGCGTTCAGTGCAGGCAAATCATCGTTCGCGAACGCCCTTATCGGGCAAGATGCACTGCCAGTATCACCCAACCCGACAACAGCCGCAATTAATACGATCGAGGCAGCGACAGATAAGCATCCGCATGGCACGGCTCGCGTAACAATGAAGCGCCAAGCGAAGCTGCTTGATGACCTTCGCTATGCACTAGAGACCTTGGGCGAGCCTAATGCATCTACCATGGATATGGATGAAGTGCTCCATTCGCTTGCGCGAATTCGTCCAGAGACAATTCATCCGTCTGGGCGGCCATATTATCGATTCATTCAGGCTGTGGATCGTGGGATAGATGAGGCTCGAGGCCTATTAGGTCAGGAGCTAATGGTTGATGAGGCACAGTATCGCTTATTCGTGAGTGATGAATCAAGATCAGCGTTCGTAGAGCGCATTGATTTGTTCATAGACAGTGAGCTGACGAGACAAGGCTTCGTATTCGTAGATACTCCGGGTGCGGATTCCATTAACGCGAGGCACACGGGTGTTGCATTTGAATACATGAAGCAGGCGGATATCATATTGTTCGTGACGTACTATAACCATGCCTTCTCCCAAGCTGATCGACAGTTCCTTACGCAGCTGGGCCGGGTGAAGGATGCCTTTGAACTTGATAAAATGTTCTTTGTGGTCAATGCATCTGACCTTGCTGCCTCACCTGAAGAGCTGTCAAGTGTACTGGATTATGTGGAGGATCGCCTGCGCGAATTCGGTGTGCGCAGTCCGCGGCTATTTCCGATTTCGAGCTTGCAGGCATTGGAGGGCAAGCAGCAAGCGCAGAAGGACAAGATTAGAACGTCGGGTATTGGTGAGTTTGAGCAGTCATTCCTAGAGTTCGCAGGCAATGAGTTGACTCAGCTCAGTATTCATTCGGCTCACAATAGTCTGGATAGGGCAGCAAGACAGCTGAAGGCGATGTGGGATGCCTCACATGCCGATGCAGCGGAGCGTGAACGGGAAGTCATTCGTTATCAAGCATTGGCCGAACAAGCGCGTCGCAGCTGCACGGAGTGGCTGGAGCGTGATGAATCAAGCCTATTCCAGCAGGAAGCAGATGAATTGCTCTACCATGTGGGTCAACGATTGCAATTCCGCTTCGGTGATATGTTCTCTCACGCCTTCAATCCGGCCTCCCTGCGCAGAGATGATCGGGATATAGATAGTGCGCTGCAGCGCTGTTATGTGGAATGGATTCGCCTATTTAGCAAAGAGCTTGCGAATGAACTGTATGCAACCTCATTGCGGATGGAACAAGGAGCCAAGAAGCTCGTAATAAGCTATCACGATCGCCTGCAGCTATCCATAATGGAGCAGCTGCCCGGGTACTCACCGGCTGATGTGGATATGGGGGCTTGGCCAACGCCAGAGGTATCAGGTGAGCTTGACTTGCCGAATGTAACAACGAGGTGGATTCGTGGTTATTTCCGCAATAGTAAGACCTTTTTCGAAGGCAGCGGTCGCAGCGAGCTTAGACAGGCGCTAGAGCTGCAGGCGATGCAGGCGGTTAAGCGGGTAACAGAAGCTCATCGGGAACAATTTATCGAACATATCCTCACTCACTATAATAAGGTCATTCAAAAGTCCTACAAGGAGCTGTCAGACGCATTGGATCTATATATGGAAAGATTGAACAATGCACTGCATGCAAATGTGGATGAAGAATTGCTTCAAGCTGTGATGAGTACTTTGGAAGAGGTTATTACGACAGATTCATAAAAGCATCCAAGTGAAGAGATGAATTCACACGGAATCGATATCAAAACCGTATAAATTGCGTTCAAACGCTTACTGGGCATATGCTCGGTAAGCGTTCTTTGTTGAATAATGAACGACAAGTCAGTAAATCAGACGATTTAAAAGAAATGAATGGATATGTTACCGCAAAGCTCGGAAAAATCGGGCACAAACGGCATTATGATGAAATTGGCGTTTTGCTGTTGTGTTTTCATGATGATAAACTGCATTACATCTCACGAGAACGTAGAAAAGGGGAGGAGAAATCATGAACGTCTTCAAGCGGCTAAGCACTTTTTACTGGCCGAAAAAAGGCTACCTAATCGTATCTATACTTTGCTTGATGGCGGCAACAGCGCTCGGATTGGTATATCCCAATATGCTGCGCATCTTGATTGACGACGTCATAGCAAAAGAACGATTCGATTGGGTGCCTTGGCTGTCATTGACGGTGGTCGTCGTTGTCAGCATCAAAGGCACCCTCACATTTTTACACGGCTATTTTGGCGGTCGTCTAGGCAACTATGTTGCCTACGAAATGAGAAATGCCTGCTATCGCAAGCTGCAATTCCTTTCATTCCGTTACTATGACAAGGCAAGAACAGGGGATTTGATGTCCCGCTTGACTGCAGATCTTGAAGGGATACGCAACTTTGTTGGGTTCGGCTTCGCACAAATTTTGAATATGGTGCTGATGGTTCTATTTGGCGCGGGAATGATGTTCTCAATTGATTGGAAGTTAACGCTAACAACGCTTATCCCAATACCTCTGTTAATTCTAGTCGCGCTTCGGTTCGAATCCAAGATACATCCGG
>NZ_JMDX01000114.1:0-18327 GCF_000935845.1 Paenibacillus sp. E194 | reverse complement strand
GTGGAACTGGATGAGGATAAAGCGCGGGTGCTCGAAGCATTGGAGCGGCTGGACGTGCAGGAGAACATGCCGTCAAGCGATTGGCAAGCTGCGCTGGATGAGCGGCTTCGCTGGCGGGATCCGAATCGGATTGCAACTTTACTACCGGCAAAGACTTCAGTCACGGAAATGAAACGAATGGCGGCGTCGGATGAATGGCCAGCTGACCAATGGATTTCAGAGCCTCGTACCGACGAGCCTGAGCCGATCGATGGAGCGATGGCTGGGAATGAAACAACTATGGTCAATGGTCATTCCTTGGAGATATCAGGGGGGGATGGCTCCGCTACATCTTCTCCTCAGAGTGAAGAGGGCTTCACGCTGCATCTGCGCCGTCCTAAATTTATGGAGGCTAGCAAGGTGACGCCAACGGAACGGGGGACGTTATATCATCTCTTTATGCAGCATATGCCTCTGCATTCGGATGTGACGATAGATACTGTTCGCAATACCCTGCTCCATTTGGTGCAGCATCAATATATGACGGACCAGCAAGCGAAAGCGATTGATCAAGCTGCGGTAGCTGGCTTTTTCGAGAGTGAGGTTGGCCGTCAACTGCTGCAGGCAACATGGGTGAAGCGAGAGCTTCCGTTCAGCTATGGTCTGACAGCTGCTGAAGCTTATACCACTGAACTGACGAGACAGCTGCATCTCAGCTCCGAGAATAGTAATCTCGCTCAGGAGCCCCCTGCTTATGAAGATGTGCCGGTAGCTGAGCCAGTTTCTAGCGAACATTCAACGCTGGACAACGATCGGTCGGAGAAATCGTCGATGGAGCGGTTTGTTGCAACATCGACCTTCGCGGCACGAGACACATCTGGCTTGCTTGATCAGGAGACGGTACTTGTTCAAGGGGTCATAGACTGCCTGTTCGAATGGGAAGGGCAGCTCGTGCTGCTCGATTATAAGACAGATAAGGTGCTTGCACATCGAGGCGGCCTAGAGGCGCTAACGGAGCATTATCGTTTCCAGTTGAATTTATACGCACGTGCAATCGAACAGATATGGCATCGTCCAGTCGACCGTAAGGTGCTGTACTTTTTCGATGCTAAGCAAGCGTGTGAACTATAGTCTATTAAAATCGCAGGAAGAAAGGAGAGACAACCATGCGTATTTTGCATACAGCGGATTGGCACTTTGGGCGGACGCTGGAAGGCAGGAGCCGTCTAAACGAACAGGCTGCTTTCGTTGAAGAGTTCATACAGTTGGCGGATGAAGAGCAGGCAGACCTGATCCTGATCGCTGGGGATGTATATGATTCGGTTAACCCACCGGCAGCGGCAGAGCAGCTTTTCTATGAGGCTGCTGCTAGATTGTCGCATCAGGGCAAGCGCCCGGTCGTAATTATTTCCGGGAATCATGACCACCCAGATCGCCTATCGGCATCAGCGCCACTCGTGCATGAGCTTGGCGTGACGCTAATCGGGCAGCCTAGTCTGGAGCCAGTGACCATTCATTGTGCGAGAACGGGGGAAGATGCAGTTATTGCAGGGCTGCCTTATCCATCTGAGGCGCGATTAGGAGAGCTGCTTACAGCCTCCAATGAAGAACATGAGCTGCGCAGTGCATACAGCGCGAAGGTAGGGAAGCTGCTGCTTCATCAGGCCATGGATTTTCGACCTTCAACCGTTAATTTGATTATGAGTCATTTGTACGTTCTTGGTGGTCTGGAGAGTGATTCTGAGCGCCCAATTCAGGTGGGTGGAGCTTATACCGTTGATCCAAGCGTGTTCGCTTGTTTGGCAGCTCCTGCTGCGCCTCAGTACAGTGCACTTGGCCATTTGCACCGGCCACAGACAGTGAAGGGGCCGGGTGTTATTCGCTACAGTGGATCGCCGCTCGGCTACAGCTTCTCAGAGGCGGGTCAGGCGAAATCGGTCACTCTGCTGGATTTGGCACCGGGTCAGGAGGCAGTTCCTCAGGAGCGATTCCTCTCCTCCGGAAAGCCGCTCATGAAATGGAATGTTCGCGGTGGGTATGAAGAGGCGCTTCGTTGGATTGAGGAGGGCAAGGATGCTGGTGCTTGGCTGGATGTCTGCATTCATCTAACAGAAGCACTGACGTTAGAGCAGATTCAGAAGCTGCGACGAAATCATGAAGGTATCGTCAATATTCGTCCCATTTATCCAGAGATAGAACGAATTGCGGCTGAAGAAGGACGTCGCAGTGAACTACCGGTACATGAACTGTTCCGGAGGTTCTATGAGCGTCAGACTGGAGGAGCCAAGCCTGATGATGCATTAGTGGACTGCTTCTTGGAATTGATCGGGGAAGATGGGTTTGAGAAGGAAGGTGAAGGCGCATGAAGCCAATCGAGTTGAAGCTGGCAGGATTGCAAAGCTATCGAGAAGAGCAGTGCCTCGACTTCCAAACACTGTGCGAGACAGGTTTATTCGGTATATTTGGCCCGACAGGAAGCGGTAAGTCTACGATCTTGGATGCGATGACGCTCGCACTGTACGGGAAGGTAGAGCGAGCTACGAATGGCACGCAGGGCATATTGAATCAGGCGGAAAATCAATTGTCCGTTGCGTTTACATTTGAGTTGAACGGTGCTGGGGAGCGTAGAGCGTTCCGTGTAGAGCGTAGGTTCAAGCGGACGGGTGATATTACAGTAAGCAACTCGGTCAGTCGGTTTGTTGAGATTACGCCTGAAGGCGAGGTTGTCTTAGCTGACAAGCTGGCTGAGGTAACTCGCTGTGTTGAACAGCACATTGGTTTGAAAATGGATGACTTCACAAGAGCGGTCGTTCTTCCTCAAGGCAAGTTCGCAGAGTTCTTGTCGCTTAAGGGCAGCGATAGACGTCAAATGCTTCAGCGTCTCTTCTCGCTTGAGAAATATGGAGATGAGCTGTCTGCTCGTATATCTCGTCGTGCCAAGGATGCTGAGGCTGAGCTGATGGCTTACTCGGCTGAACAGCAGGGATTGGGTGATGCCTCGCATGAAGCGCTGGAGAGTGCAGAGCAGGCACTGACAGAAGCGGTGGAACAGGCAGAACAGGCGAAGGCGTCCAAGCTGGCTGCTGAGCAGGAGTATCACGCTATGGCTGAGCGGCGTGAGCTTCAACAGGAGCATGCACGAATTTCGATAAGAATGTCTGAGCTGCAGGAAGAGTCGCCGAAGCGCGCTGAAGAGGAGACGAAGCTGAATCGTGCAAGAGAGGCAGAGCGGATTGCACCTGTTGCATTGGAAGCAGAGCAGTTGAATGTAAAGCGGGAGTTGGCTGTGGCAGAGCATGCATCTCGTGAAGAACAAGCGCGTATCGCTGCATCGGATGCACAGAAGGCTGTGACTGCTGCCGAGGAGGCGAAGCACGCTCAAGAGCGTGAAGAACCGGAATTGCTCCGTCGAAGTGAGCAGCTTCAAGAGGCAGTTCGCCTGCAACTGGAATGCGAGCGTCTGCGCAAGGAGGAAGGCGAATGGAAGCTCCGCTTGGAGAGCGCCCATACACGTTATGACTCTACAGCATCTGATATTGAACGATCAGAGCAGCTGCTTAAGAAGGCGGCGGCACGCCAAGAGGAGCTTCGAACGACGCTTTCGGCACATGTCAAGACTGCCGAGGAGCAGGAACACTTCCATCAAGCGATCTCATACTACGATAAGATTATGTTCATGCAAGGGCGCTCCAATGAGTTGAATAACCATCGGATGAAGCATGAAGCACAGACAGAAGCTGTCAATCGCAAGCTTCATAATAAGCTTGAAGAGCTGTTGTCTGCAGCTGGGACAATTCGGAGTAAGTTGGAAGAGGGGCTTCATTCAAGAACAAACTGGAGACGGCTTCGTGAGCAAGTGACACATTTCTTAATCCAAGTTGAATCGGCAATGGATGATGAGCGTCAGAAGCAGTGGAAGGAAGCAGCAGAGCAAATGGCTGTCCAGTTAGCATCGTCACTGGTTAATAATGAGTCTTGTCCGGTATGCGGATCGAAAGAGCATCCCGCCCCCGCCCATATGCACGAGAGTGCTAAGGTCAACTCTACGAATGGGGACGAGCGCTGGCGGCAATGGGAGCAACTGAAGAATATATCGAGCCGATTGCTTCTGGATGTGGATGCTGAAGCAGTTCGTAGTCGTGAACAGTTCTCGACCTGGATGCAGCGTCTGCAGGAAGTGTCCGAGCGAGCGTCGGAGTTGATGCGCGATCAGTTGTCAGCAGTGGCTGAAGAAGACCAACTAAGAGGCGAACATCCTTCGTGGAGAGACTCTATGACTGAGCTTGCTGCCGCGCAATCGTTCGGTTTAGATAACAAGGACATGTTGTTGGAAGGTGAATCACCGCTGCAAGCTAGCGAAGGAGCAGCACCTGAGCATGCAGGATCACACACGTACAAAGATTTTGAAGAATTGGATTGGGCAGCAGTGGAGAATCAGTTGACAGCTCTACAGCAAGACGTGCAGTCATTCATCCAGAATGCTCGTGCAATGGAAGGCCTTATGGAGCAACTGCTGAAGGATGCTGCAGGCAAGCAGTGGGAGCTGCAGCAATTGTCATCAAGCCACCAATCTTCAGATGCGGCATTGCGTGACGCCAATCATGCATGGAAGGAAGCCGAAGAGACTCTGGCCAAGCAGCATGAGGAATGGAATCTTCGGTATAAGGCGTTCCAATGGGAATTCGCGCAGATGCCGTCTTTGCAGCAGGAATGGAGTACAAGAGAAGCAGTAGTGAGCGATTGCCGGGAACGACTGGAGAAGAGTGCGGTTTATATAGAAGAGATGAAAGAACGAATTCTTCAATCCACGAAGGAGCGTCAAGCAGCGGAGGTTGAGCGTGTCAATGCGCAAGCGGAGTGTAATGGTGTTGCCCGTCTACTAGGCGATTACGAGACTCGGTTGAAGCCATGGCTGCAGGAGCAATCGATAGAGGAGCTTGCAGCAGCTACATCTGCTCGCTTAGCAGCGCTTCGTGAACGAGCTAAGCGGACAGTGGACGAGGCTGAACGATCCCGGGCTGCAAGCGAAGCTGCAGGCCGCCAGGCGGCGCTTGCTGCGCAAGCCTTGACGAACCTGACCGAACAGGTAGAAGTAAGTGGTCAACGTCTTCAAGATCTGCTGTCGAAGTCTTCTTTTACAGAGATTTCAGAAGTGCATGCCGCTCGGATGACAGGAGAACTCGCCTCACAATTAGAGCAAACGCTGCTCGCTTACCACGAAGCAGTTCGGGATGTCGGCTCGCAGCTGAATCGATTGCAAGAGCGAATAGGTTCTTCAATAGTCACGGACGAGCAGTGGAACGCTTGCAGCGAGAAGAAAGTGGCAGCCGAAGCAGTGGCAGAGGAAGCCCTTGCTCGGAAAGCTAAGGCAGAGCGGGACGCAGAGCAGTTACGTAGCAAGCATGCACGCTGGACAGAACTAGAGGATTCACGTTCGCGTACAGAAGAATATGCAAGCCGATTGCATCAACTACAGGCTGTATTCCGCGGTAACGCCTTCGTTGAATTTATTGCGGAAGAACAGCTTATGCAGGTTAGCCGCGCTGCGTCAGAACGATTGAAGGTATTAACGAAGCAGCGTTATGCGCTGGAAGTGGATTCTGGCGGGGGCTTCGTCATCCGCGATGATGGCAATGGAGGTATCCGCAGACCTGTATCTACACTATCGGGAGGAGAGACCTTCTTGACTTCGCTTGCACTGGCTCTTGCGCTGTCCTCTCAGATTCAATTACGAGGCAAGTACCCTCTCGAGTTCTTCTTCCTTGATGAAGGATTCGGTACACTTGATCCTGAGCTTCTTGATACGGTTGTTACCGCACTGGAGAAGCTGCATTCGGATCGCTTGTCAGTTGGGGTAATCAGCCATGTTCCGGAGCTGCGTGCTCGCTTGGCGAGAAAGCTGGCCGTCATACCGGCAGAACAAGCAGGAGAAGGGTCACGAATCGTAATGGAAACGAATTAGGTAGTTGTGAAATAGCTCACAGTAACAGTTTCAACCGGTTGTTATAATACAGACAGCCGACATCAATAATTTTCCTATTTGCACCTCGGTGATCGTATTGTGTCTGCAAACAGTCGTGATCAATGAATCATAGTCGCGATGCTTGCAGCAACAGTACGCTCACAGCGTTGACGCGCTGCCCGCAATTGCGGGGTACGAGGTGCTCCTTTTTTGTCCTTTTCTTCTGATAAATTCCAACCTCATAGCACAGTATGTGTGCGTACAAACGCTATTGATTTTTATAGAACACTTGGACAGGCTTCTTTTTTTTGCTATGATAAGGGTACGCCAAAATAAGAGACATACAGCCTGTATGCAGGCTCAGAGCGAATACATATGAGGGAGGAATGAAAGAGATGGATTGTATTTTTTGTAAAATTGTCGAAGGCTCCATTCCTTCGAAAAAAGTGTATGAGGATGATACGGTAGTAGCCTTTCACGATATTACTCCCCAAGCTCCAGTACATATTCTCGTGATTCCAAAGAAACATATTGCAACAATGAACGATGCTGAAGGCGAGGATTTCGCCCTAATTGGCGACATTCATCGCGCTGCTCAGCATATTGCACGTGAGCTAGGCATTGCAGAATCGGGTTACCGCTTGATTAACAACTGCGGCAAGGATAGTGGACAAGTGGTCTTCCATATCCATTATCATTTGCTTGGCGGCGAACAGCTGGGAGCATTAGTTGGATAAATAGCGTATTATAGCCATATAGTGGCAGGTCGACATGTGGGCAAATGCCGTTGTGCAAACATTTCCAACCATAAAATGTCGTTATTATCTGTCCACATGGTTGACACCTAGTTTTACAATCACATATAATGTAGTTTGATGAACCGTGTTTTTGTTCTTGGACGGTCTGTTCGGAGGGAGGGATAACTGGTGTCTGAAACGAAAGTTCGCAAAAACGAGACAATCGATGCTGCACTTCGTCGCTTTAAGCGCTCCATCGCGAAGGATGGCGTATTGGCTGAAGTTAAAAAGCGCAAGCACTATGAGAAGCCAAGCGTTAAGCGCAAGAAGAAGTCCGAGGCTGCCCGCAAGAGAAAGTTTTAGGAGGATTACGCACCAATGGATCTTAGCCAAAGATTGAACGAAGATATGAAGCAAGCGATGAAAAGTCAAGACAAGTTCAAACTCTCCACCATCCGAATGGTTCGTTCGGCGATCAAGAATGTTGAGATAGATGAAAGAAGAACTTTGAATGACGATGAAGTGCTTGAAATTCTAGGTCGTGAGATCAAACAGCGGAAAGATGCCCTCCACGAGTTCGAAAAAGCAGGTCGAGGCGATTTGGCAGATGGGGTTCGGGCGGAAATTGATATCTTGACGCCTTATCTTCCTGCTCAGCTTTCCGAAGAAGAGATAAAAGTGATTGTACAAGAGACCATCCAAGAGACCGGTGCTTCTTCGAAAGCCGACATGGGGAAAGTAATGGGTGCCCTCATGCCAAAGGTGAAGGGGCGCGCAGACGGCAAGTTAGTCAATTCTGTCGTGCAACAATGTCTGCAATAAACGATCTCTTTACGTCTATTGACGAAACGATAAAAAACACTCCTTATTCATAAGGAGTGTTTTTTTCTATATATCTAAAGATGAAACGTAAGGCATGATCAGGACGTATTATTATATGTGTTCAAAAGGGCTGTTTTCACAATGTGAGTCATGCCACAATTGTCAGCAAGCTTTTTGAATAGCACGTATCGCATTTGTCTACAACAGAATAAGAAAGGGGGTAGTCATCCACCATGCGGTATTTTCGAGGGAAACCACTAGGATTAGCCACCTTAGTTTTGACAGCGGTCATGATCCTGTTCTCCTGCATCCCATTTGTAAGCGCTCAAGTGAAAGCGGAAGGCAGTACGGTACACAATGTGATTGTCCTTCCACTGAAGGGAACGGTGAATCCAGTAATGGAGTCATTCCTGTTCCGGGCACTTGATGAGGCAGAACAGCTAAGTCCTGAAGCGATTATTATCGAGATGGACACACCGGGTGGAGAATTGGGATCTGCGGGCAATATCAGCCAGAGAATTATCTCCAGTCCTGTGCGTACGATTATGTTCGTAGAGGGCAATGCAGCATCGGCAGGCAGTTATCTTGCACTGAGCGCCAATGAGATCGCAATGACTCCAGGCAGTGCAATCGGATCGGCAGCCTTAGTTGATGGAGCACACAATTATGTAAATGATCCAAAGCTGGTTGCCATGTGGGTTAGCAAAATGAAAGCCGTTGCACAAAAAAATGGCAGAGATCCGCTCGTTGCACAAGCAATGGCTGATTTGCAAGGCGCTTACGAAATTAAGGAGCTGGGACGGACAATACCATCGGGTGAGGTGTTGTCATTGAGCTCGGAGGATGCGCGTAAAGCCGGCTATGCGGAATATGTAGCTTCCAATACGGCAGATCTGTTGAAACAGTTGAAGCTGGATCAAGCAAATCTTGTTCAGATTGAGCCTTCTACCTCAGAACAAATTGCAGCCTTTGTTGTTCATCCAGGGATTGCGACATTGCTCCTGTTCCTTGGAATCGCAGGTGTTGCAATCGAACTGTTCGTACCAGGCTTCGGTGTCCCAGGAATACTGGGGATTGCTGGATTTGGATTGTATTTCTTCGGTCACTACATTGCAGGACTAGCGGGGGTGGAGACCATCGTTCTATTCATCATTGGGCTAATACTGCTAGCACTTGAGTTGTTCATCCCGAGCTTCGGCATATTGGGCATACTAGGATCGTTAAGCTTGATTACGGGTGTCGTGCGAGCTGCTAATGATACTGCAGATGCGCTGATGTCGCTTGGCATTGCCTTCGCAGCTGCTCTGGTTGTGGTTATCATCGTCGTTCGTGTGTTCAAGCACCGCGGTATTTGGAATAAGTTCATTCTCCGTGATTCCTTGACGACAGATGAAGGTTACGTGTCGAATATAAATCATACAGAGCTGCTCGGGAAGACAGGGCGTGCATTGACAACATTGCGTCCATCGGGAACGGCTCTGATTGGAGATATCAAATATGATGTCGTCACAGATGGCGGTTTTATAAACCGTGACGAAGAGGTTGAGGTTGTTGAGGTGGAGGGCGTACGGATTGTCGTACGATCGTTGACCAAAGACTGACCCCTTTATGTTATTTTTGACTATAGGTTCTAACCCTTGCTTCACACATATAACAAAATATTGGAGGATGATCGAATATGGATCCATCTTTGGTAACTGCGCTGTTAATAGGGGTTGTTATTGTTATTGCACTAAGTGTATTCTTTAGCTTCTTCCCAGTAATGCTCTGGATATCGGCTATTGCATCCGGGGTCAAGATTGGTATTATCTCACTCGTTGCAATGCGTCTGCGCCGTGTAACGCCAAGCCGTATCGTTAACCCAATGATTAAGGCAACTAAGGCGGGTCTTGGACTGAATATTAACCAACTGGAGAGTCACTACTTGGCGGGCGGTAATGTTGACCGTGTTGTCAATGCGTTAATCGCTGCACAACGTGCAAATATTCATCTTGAATTCGAACGAGCAGCAGCAATCGACCTTGCAGGACGCGATGTATTGCAGGCGGTGCAAATGAGTGTTAACCCGCGCGTTATTGAAACGCCTATCGTTGCCGCTATGGCGAAGGACGGTATTGAAGTGAAGGTTCGCGCGCGTGTTACCGTACGTGCGAACATTGAACGCCTCGTCGGTGGTGCTGGGGAAGAAACGATTATCGCTCGTGTTGGCGAAGGTATCGTTACAACTGTAGGTTCCAGCGCTTCCCATAAAGACGTCCTGGAGAATCCAGATCTTATCTCCCGTACTGTACTCGGCAAAGGTTTGGATGCAGGAACGGCCTTTGAAATCTTGTCTATTGATATTGCAGACGTCGATGTAGGTAAGAACATCGGTGCACATTTGCAAACTGAGCAAGCTGAGGCGGATAAGCGCATTGCGCAAGCAAAAGCAGAAGAACGCCGTGCAATGGCAGTCGCACATGAGCAAGAGATGAAGGCGCGCGTCGTTGAAATGCGTGCACTTGTTGTTGAGTCGGAATCTCAAGTGCCTCTTGCTATGGCTGAAGCGCTTCGCGGCGGCAAGTTGGGTGTTATGGATTATATGAATTTGAAAAACATTGAGGCCGATACGCAAATGCGCGGTACAATCGGCAAGGTATCCGACAACAATCCCAACAATAATCACGACAACAAATCAGAAAGCTAGGCGATGAGCCATGGTGATCATTGAGAAGATTATACATTTCGTCACAAGTAATCCATTAATAGCGATTATTATTTTGGGAGCCATTTTTTCTTCATTGGGCGGTGCGAAGAAAAAGGATAAAACCAACCGAATGCCTGATTTTAGCGGTGGGGCTGCAAAAAGCAGCGATGACAAGAGGTATGAGGATGAAGGCGAGGAGGAATATGAGGAGGTAGAACGCAAGCCAGAACGTCAGCCTGTGTTTACGACCAGCGCTGAACGACCAGCGCCAGCAGGGATGGCTTC
The DNA here is from genome assembly GCF_000935845.1 of Paenibacillus sp. E194. Taxonomy (NCBI): domain Bacteria; kingdom Bacillati; phylum Bacillota; class Bacilli; order Caryophanales; family Paenibacillaceae; genus Paenibacillus; species Paenibacillus sp. E194. The sequence goes on along the minus strand of NZ_JMDX01000114.1, from coordinate 7,856 downwards.
AAGTGCGGGTAACTCGTATGATTCCATTGACTCGGATGAGGCGCGTATTACGGAGCTGGAGCAGCGTCTGGCCGCAATTGACCGAATGGCGAGCTCTATCTCGTCCGGATCAGCTTCCAGAGCCTCTAAGCGCCATACTTCATCAGTTGCTTCACCCGAACAGGTGCAGGGTTCTTCAAGCCGTGCAGTTACACCTGATGAAGTGATGCAGGGAGTCATTTGGGCGGAGGTGCTCGGCCCACCGCGTGCCAAACGTCCCTATCAGCAGCGCCGCTAAATCTATAAGCATATAACAAGTCCTTGCTGTTTCGTTTAGGAACAACTGTAGGCGAAGGGAGAAGTTCCACATACAGGCTTAGTACAATACGTGCTAAGCCTGTATAGTGGGGCGTTTTTTTTATTTCTGCAGTTCCACAGACAATCATTTACACGGAATATTCCTTGAGGATCTCGTGTGAAGGGTCGCTGCAATCGTTATAATCGCGTCATCCTGCGCATAAATTGTAACGAATAGGAAGGGGGCCCGTCGCAAAATGAGTCGCTTTGGCCGCAAATTAAGCAACTGGACAGCGAATTGGCTGGATCTGCCGCAGGATACATTATCGGATACGCCCCGGTTAGCCATGATTGGAAATCGGCATCTTATCGTTGAGAACCACCGCGGGATTGTGCATTTTTCGAACGAGCTGGTTCGGTTGGCGCTAACCAATGGAGAACTAGAGATATCCGGATCAGAGCTTGTTATTCGGGCGATATGGACGGAAGAGATACGTATTGAAGGAATCATACGCAATATCACATACAATGGAACGGGGGAAATGAAGTGAAGGCACCTACGTTGGCCAATGCTCGCGGCTATGTTCGGGTTCGCATTCGAGGAGGGAATGCGGAGTCTTTTATTAATGCTGTCGTCTCCAAACAAATCCAAGTATGGGATGTGCAGCGGACTTCGTTCCAAGACTTCCAATGCTCTGTGTTGCTGTCTGATTATTTTAACCTGAGGCCCATATTGAAGCAGACAGGCTGTCGGGTACATGTGGAGCAGCGGATAGGATGGCCTTTTGCGTTGAGACGAGTCCTCCGCCGCAAGTTCTTCTTGATTGGCTTCGCTATGTTTATGCTTGGATTGTACATGCTCTCCTCACTGGTATGGTCCATTGATGTGAAGGGTAATGATCGCATACCAACAGAGCAGGTGCTTGCGGCTGCGAAAGAGCAGGGGATCTATCCTTTTCAATGGACATTCCGTCTGCGTGACCCTGATCTAATTGCCAAGGCGATGCACACGCAGCTGAAAGAGGCATCATGGGTGGGAGTCAATTGGGAAGGGACAAGGGTATCAATTCAAGTGATTGAAGCAACGAAGCCCGATTCATTGAAATTGGTTAATCCAAGACATATTGTTGCTTCAGAGGATGCAATTGTAACAGATATTATCGCGGAGAATGGACGAGCTGTCGTTGCCCGCAATGCCCGCGTCAAAAAAGGCGCTGTGCTTATTTCTGGAGCCGTTGGAACTGAAACTGAACCGAAGGATGTGGCGGCCAAGGGAGAAGCAAGAGGGCTCGTCTGGCACCAATATGAGATTTCCTCGCCGCTCGTCATGAAGCATAAAGTGTACACAGGAGAAGAGAAAGAGAGAAAATATATCGTGACAGGCAACCGGAGGCTTATGGTCTCTGGATTCGGAGATATTCCTTATGCTCATTATGAGCAGCTGCAGGAGGACAACACACTGAAATGGAGGCAGTTGTCGCTGCCTATTGGCTGGACGAATGAGAAAATTAAGGAAGTTCAGTTCGCATCTGAGGAACGAACGGAGACGCAAGCTGCAGAGGCAGGACTGAAGCAAGCGAGGGCGGATGTGCTCGGCAAGAACGGACCGAAAGCCCGCATTCATTCGGAAAAAATTTTGCATCAGAAGACGGACAATGGTAAAGTGGTCATGAAGGTGCTTTTTGAAGTGGAGCAATCAATAGCGGAAGAACTTCCGCTTGTTCGCCAGTTTGAACAGAAATCACAACCGGAATCAGAACCACATGAACAAGGACACTGAATACAAGGAGACTGAGGTTTTTGTCGCAACAACAGACTGTTAAAATTTCACTACAAAATGCTGCTGAAGGACTAGCCCTGTTCGGGCCACAAGATAAGCATCTGCGCCTGATTCAAAGCCGTACAGATGCATTAGTGACATCGCGCGAGGCGGAGGTTGTCATTACGGGGGAAGCGGAAGAAACTGAAAAATTGGAGCAGTTATTCATCGTTCTGCTCGAATTGATTCGCAACAATATTATCCTGTCTGAACGGGATATCATGTATGCAGTCGATTTGGCGCAGGAATGGAAGGTTGACGAGCTGCTTGATTTATTCAGGGGCGAAATCGCACATACATACCGCGGCAAACCGATCCGCGTTAAGACAATAGGTCAGCGGCATTATGTATCAACGATTAAGAAGAGAGACATCGTATTCGGTGTAGGGCCTGCGGGTACAGGGAAAACGTATCTTGCCGTCGTACTTGCCGTCGTTGCATTGAAAGAAGGAGCCGTCAAGCGAATCGTTCTGACTCGGCCTGCAGTAGAAGCCGGAGAGAACCTTGGCTTCTTGCCTGGAGATTTGCAAGAGAAGGTAGACCCGTATTTGCGCCCTCTCTATGATGCGCTGTATGACGTGATGGGCACGGAACAGGTTGCTAAGGCACTTGAACGTGGATTGATTGAGATTGCGCCTCTCGCCTATATGCGGGGACGGACGCTGGATGATGCGTTCATCATATTGGATGAGGCACAGAACACGACACCTGAGCAAATGAAGATGTTCCTGACACGACTTGGCTTCGGCTCGAAAATGGTCATTACCGGAGATATCACCCAAATTGATTTGCCTCGCGGCAAGAGCTCTGGTCTCGTAGAAGCAGGGCGAATCTTGAAAGGAATTGAGGAGATCGGATTCGTGCATTTTGCCGAGCAGGATGTCGTTCGTCATTCCTTAGTACAGAGAATTATTACAGCTTACCAGAAGGAAAGCGAAAACCAAGGATAGAGAGGACTGTTCTCTATGCTACAGACAAATCGTTCCGGCAACGGAAATAGCAAACGTCAAGTCAATATGACGGGATGGAAGTATAGCGTAGGCGTACGTTTTCTTCTGTTTTTCTTATTAACATTATTATTTTATTTCAGTTTGGCGCCGAGCATTCTGCCAGAGAAGCTGGATATTGAAGTCAATGCGAAGAGTGAGAAGGACATTATCGCACCGATTCAAATCCCAGATAAGAAGGCAACGCTTAAATCTCAAGAGCAGGCTGCCGAGCGTGTACAGCCCATTTACGAGATTATCTCGCTCAAAAATGAACGCTTAATCGATTCTCTGTTCGAGCGTATCGACCAGTTAAATGACGATGAGCTCATATCGTACGCACAGAAGATCAGCTTATATCGCACCGTTATCCCTGATGAGGTCAATAAGTATCTTAGGGAATTTCTGACGACAAGCCGCAATAAGGATACATATTCGAGTACACTGCTTGACGAAGTAAAGAAACGCATTGACGAGCAGAAGTACGATATTCCTGAAGAAACTTATCTGAAAATTGCACGCTTGACTAAAGAAGACGTCGCACAAATGAAGCCTGTTGCTCGGGAACTAGTATCTAAGCTGATGGCTGACGCGGTTCCAGATGCCTCTGTGCCGCGAGCTAAGGTGCCGGAATACGTCAATGCAAGCTCGCTGGATAAGCGCTCTGCTCGCGAGGTGGTGCAGGAGCTCGTTCGCCTCTGCATTACGCCGAACAAGTTCTACAATGATGATGCCACGAAGGAAGCAAAGGTTCAGGCACGGGAGAATACGCAGCCAATCTTCATTAAGCAGGGCGACATCTTTATTAAAAAAGGGCAGCTTATTTCGCAAGAAACGTATGACTTGCTGAAAGAGAACGATCTCTTGAAATCTGAAGTCAACTACTGGCCTCAGTTCGGCTTGTTGCTTCTGTCGGTGATGTTCTCGCTCGTCTTGTTTATGTTTATGCGTCAGGCAAGTCATACTCATTTCAAATTCAACAACGTGCAGTTGCTGATGCTTGTGTTGATTTTTATAATCAATATTATTGCGATTCATGTTATCGGCTACGCGCAGACGAAGGATATCCCTTATATCGGGTATGTCGCACCAACTGCGATGGGGGTTATGCTGATTACCCTGCTTATCGATTTGCCGCTGGCATATATATGTGCAGTCATTCTGAGTATCGTTGCGGGGATGATCTTGAACAAAAACCAAGGCACGCTGTTTGATTTCCATTTTGGATTTTTTGCGCTCGTGACCTGCTACGCGGCGATATTCGCCATTCATCGTGCAAGCCAACGCTCCACGATCTTGAAGGCAGGCATTATGGTATGTATCTTCGGCAGTGTAACGGCTCTGACGCTGTCCATGCTATATGGAGAGCCAATGAATCAGAGTCATACGATGCTGTCAGCCGCATTTGCCTTTGCCAGCGGACTGCTCACATCAGTGCTTGTACTCGGACTGATGCCGTTTTTCGAAGTTACATTTGGCATTCTGTCTGCACTAAAGCTAGTTGAATTGTCCAATCCGAACCATCCATTACTGCGCAAACTTCTGACAGAAACACCGGGAACCTATCACCATAGCGTGATGGTAGGGAACCTGTCTGAGCAGGCTGCGGAATCGATTGGTGCGAATGGACTGCTGTGTCGTGTAGGTGCCTACTATCATGATATCGGCAAAACGAAGCGTCCAAGTTACTTTATTGAGAATCAGACAAATATGGACAACCCGCACGATCAAATCGATCCGAAGCTGAGTACGTCCATTATCGTTGCTCATGCCAGGGATGGCGCTGAGATGCTGAAGGATTACAAGCTGCCGAAGCCTATACGAGATATTGCAGAGCAGCATCATGGTACAACCTTCTTGAAGTATTTCTACTTCAAAGCGAAGAAGCAGGCAGAAGAACAGGGTATTGAGCCTGACTTTACTGAGGATGATTTCCGCTATCCTGGGCCTAAAGCCCAATCGAAGGAAGCGGCTATTGTAGGGATAGCGGATTGTGTGGAAGCGGCAGTGCGTTCGCTTCGTCATCCGACCGTCGAGCAAATTGAATCGATGATTCATAAGATTGTGAAGGATCGGATGGACGACAATCAGTTCAACGAATGTGATCTGACACTGCGCGAACTGGATATTGTTGCTCAGTCACTGAAGGAGACTGTGATGGGAATCTTCCACTCCCGCATTGAGTATCCAGATGACTCGAAGTTGAAGAATAAGGACGCGGGTGCTGCAGCGGAAGCTCCGAAGTCATAGCCTACGATTGATTCGGTTGAACGTACATCTTAAAACTGCAAGTAAGGAGCAACGAACATGTCGAGTATGAAGCTGGAATGGAATGACGATCAAGACATTTACCCGATAGATCCTTCCCTAATTGAGCTGCTGGAGCGTATCCTACAGGAAGCTGCGGCGATGGAAGGCATTCAAGAGGGAGAGGTCGCGTTAACGTTCGTTGATAATGAGCAAATTCATGAGTTAAATCGTGAATATCGAGGAATCGATCGTCCGACAGATGTCCTGTCCTTTGCCTTGAACGAATCTGTTGAAGAGGAATTGGACATTCTATACGAAATTGAGGATGAGCAAGAATTGGATGAGATGAATGATCTGCTTGGCGATATCATCATCTCAACAGAACGTGCCAAGGAGCAGGCGGATGAATATGGTCACTCCTTGGAGCGTGAAATTGGATTCTTGTTTGTTCATGGCTTCCTGCACTTGCTCGGATATGATCACCAGGATGAGCCAAGTGAACAAATTATGATGGACAAGCAGGAAGCAGTGCTAGAGAAGGTAGGTTTGCGCCGCTAATGAAGCGTCCGTGGAGCGATACTTTTCGTGTTGCCTTCGCAGGTATTGCCTATGCAATACGAACGCAGCGCAATATGAGGGTACACGCAGCAATGAGTGTGTTGGCACTTCTATTAGGGGCTGTACTGCAAATATCGACTTCGGACTGGCTGTGGCTAGGACTAGCCATTACCATTGTAATCTCAGCTGAACTAATGAATACCGCAGTAGAATCTGTCGTCGATCTCGTGATGCCGAAGCCGCATCCATTGGCGAAGGTAGCCAAAGATACCGCCGCAGGAGCCGTGCTCGTGACGGCGGTATTCGCCGTTATAGTTGGCGTTGCAATCTTTTTCGAACCGGGAATGAAGCTGCTTGGTACGATTCTGCGCGTTATGCACGGATGAAGACATTCATACACGGCGCTATTGTCGTTATTGAACGGCAGAGCGCCGTGTATGCACATACAGAGAAGTTTTGGAGGGGAATTCATGTTTCATAATCAAGATCAAATGAATCGTAATACGTATAAATCGGGCTTCGTCGCGATTGTAGGTCGCCCAAATGTCGGCAAATCTACACTGATGAACCATGTGATCGGCCAGAAAATCGCCATTATGTCGGATAAGCCGCAAACGACACGCAACAAAATTCATGGCGTGTATACAACGGATCACTCGCAAATTGTATTTTTGGACACTCCCGGTATCCACAAGAGAAAGTCGAAGCTCGGCGATTATATGAACAATGTGGCACTGAACACTTTGAATGAGGTAGAGGCTGTCCTCTTCCTTGTCGATGTATCTGCTGGGCTTGGCGGCGGAGATAAATATGTGATTGAACAATTGAAAAAAGTCCGTACTCCTGTCATACTCGTCATGAACAAAATTGATCAGGTTCATCCAGAGGCGCTACCGCCGATGATTACAGAGTACAATGAGCTGCACGACTTCGCAGCGATTGTGCCGATCTCGGCGATAAATGGCAGCAACGTCGATCGGCTGCTGGATGTGCTCGGAGGCTATTTGCCAGAAGGCCCGCAGTACTATCCAGATGATCAAATTACAGATCATCCGGAACAATTCGTCGTTGCGGAATTGATTCGCGAGAAGATATTGCACTTGACGCGAGAAGAAATTCCTCATTCCATTGCGGTAACTATTGAGGATATGCGTGTGCAGGAGAATGGCGTTGTATATATATCGGCAGTTATTTTCGTGGAGCGGGATTCACAAAAAGGAATTGTTATCGGCAAGCAGGGTGCCTTGTTGAAAGAAATTGGAAAGTTGGCGAGACAGGATATCGAAAATTTGCTCGGTTCCAAGACATTCATGGAGCTATGGGTGAAAGTCAAAAAGATTGGCGAAATCAGGATCGAGTCTTGCGCGATCTTGGTTTTAGACACGAGTAAGTCTAGCGAAGAACAGGCTGGTCTAAACCATACACTCCAATTTTTGCAATGGATATTCCCTTCTAAGCAGCACAACCTAAATGATGACGCATAGTCTTACTGGTCTGTATCCGAAGATATTGCCTCGAACGTTCGCTTCAGGTACAGCAACTATAACTGCCACTATTGTTGCTTGCGGGCATCATAGGAGCATGTCATTGATCAAGGTTCTCTTAACGAAAGGGGATTGTAGCAATGCGTGATTTTTCATGGAATGTATTTGCGAAGACGGGGGATGTCGACGCTTACTTGCTATATAAGCAGGCAGGAATGACTGAAGAGCTTGAGGAGCACCCAACAGAGATTGCGCCAATCGTGGAGCAATCTGCAGATTAATAATGATTATGCAGCGTCAATCATGGGAGGACGAGAGTGTTATATCGGGTTGAAGGAATTGTCATCCGCAGCATGGACTATGGGGAAGGTAATAAGATCATCACACTTTGTACGAAATCTCATGGCAAAGTAGGTGTTCTTGTTCGCGGCGCGAAAAAGGTTCGCAGCCGACATGCTGCGGCGACTCAGTTGTTCACGTTAT
>NZ_JMDX01000113.1:0-18353 GCF_000935845.1 Paenibacillus sp. E194 | reverse complement strand
ACATAGACTGAATCAAAAGATAGATACAACCAAGTCCCTAACTCCTACCTTTTCGCTTCCACATCATACAGAAAGATAGAGAAAGGGGTATTACACACCAAATGAGAAAGCATTCATACGGTAAAGTTCTCGCTAAGCTGCTCATCCTCTCGATGATCGTATCCATGTTCAGCTTCAGTGGGGGCGCAGGTGCAGAACCTGCATCAGCTTCTCCGGGCAAGACCACCACTACTGCACTGAAAGATGTAGATCAATCTTACGCTGCCAAAGAAATTCAATCGTTAGTAGATTCCGGGATCATTGCTGGATATCCAGATGGGACATTCAAGCCCGAGGCGAGCATGACCCGTGCTGAATTAGCGAAAGTGCTGACCAAAGCGCTGCAATTAAAGCAGGATTCGCAAGCTGCTTCAACATTTGCAGACGTACCTGCTTCATCCTGGTATTCAAGTTATGTAGGAGCCCTCGTATCCAGCGGTATTGCTGAAGGAACTTCATCCAGAACATTTGCTCCGAACCAGCCTGTAACCAGAGAAGAACTAGCGGTCATTTTTATCAAAGCATTGCAAATGAAAGAAAGTGCTGACAAATGGAAGCCGGAACATCAGCCATTCGCTGACATGAATAAGGTAGCAATATGGGCAAAATCCTCTGTTATATACGCAGGTGCTCTTGAATTGATTCAAGGTGTGAAGCAGGAGAACAATATTGCCTTCTTGCCAAAGGCGGCCGCTGATCGCCAAGCGCTAGCGCGACTGACTTATGAAATTACAAGCAACAAAAATAAATATATTGCAAAAGATAAAGAGCTGATGAAAGATCCATCTAAGCCTAAAACATCTCAGACATCTTCAACATCATCATCCAGCTCTACATCTAGCTCTTCGTCTAGCAGTTCCGGCTCTGACTCCACATCTCAGACTTGTACAACCATAACCGAAATCAAGGATGCCGGATATTACGGAAATAATTGCATTACATCAGCAGGAACTTACGGCCCTGAAAAAGAAAGTGTGCCTTCATATGTCTATGGCAACCTGATCATCAAAACACCAAATGTTACGTTGCGTAATATCGTTATTAAAGGTGACTTGACGATCGGCGAAGAAGTCGGCCAAGGAGACGTAACCCTTGATCATGTCACTGTCGAAGGCTCGACGAGAGTATTAGGCGGCGGCAAGAACAGTATCCATTTCAATGGAACCGTGCTTGGCACTGTTATTGTTGATAAGCGTACAGGCGATGTTCGCCTAGCCATTAATGATGGCTCTACGGTCGAACTTATTACGGTTCAATCTGGCACAATCTTGGAGAACGAGCGTGGTCAAGTAACGAATGTCGTGCTTGCTAACGGACTTCCAGCCCATGCAGCAGTAGAGCTGCGCGGTGTATTCGAGACGGTCAATGTCGTTGCCTCCAACGTTCGTATTCATACTGCAGATTATGCAGCAATTCAGTCGCTCATCATTAATGCTCCTGTTACCGTAACCGGCAATGGTACAATTGTATCGGCTGATGTTCGAGCAGAGGGCGCTGTATTCAGCAGACTTCCTGAGAGCTGCCAAGGGTGTTCCGCAACCTCTAGCTTCGCAGTGGGCGGTCATATTGTAGACGTATCAAAACAGCCAGTAAAAGGGGCACATGTATCGTTCCGAGATATTACAACGCCAACCACTGGCAAGCCAGCAGCAGTTGTCGTTACGGATGAGAACGGATATTATCAAGTTGCACTGAAGCCAGGAACCTATTCCGCAGAGATATCTGGCGAAGGGTACATCGTGACTTATTTCACTGTCGTTATTACAAGTAGCGGATATGTATGGAACGAATCACCGGAGACGGCTATTAAATTAGCTGGAGAAAACGAAGTTCGAATCGTCCTTTCTTGGGGAGAAATCCCAAGAGACCTGGATTCCCATCTCTTGGGTCCAACTGTGGATGGTAAAGGCCGCTTCCACACTTGGTATTCGAGCCGGACATATTTTGCGAATAACGAACTTCAAGTTGATTTGGATCATGATGACACTTCGTCCTATGGTCCAGAAACAACAACCATTCGTAAAAAGAATGCAGGTACTTATCGTTTCTTTGTACACAATTATAGCGATGAAAGTCCATTAGGAGAGTCTGGGGCGATTGTCAAAGTATACAATGGCGCTACCAACGACCCTGCTTACTCACGTACACTTCAACCATCGGCTAACGATGATAGCAACAAATACCGTTACTGGGCCGTTTTTGAAATGGACATCAAAGCAGATGGATCCATCGATTTCCGTGACATCAACACATTGGATAAAACAGAGGAAGAAGCGAGCGGAATTACTCAGTTTGATACATCTGTAACTGCAGCCGTCTACTCCATTAATCCATTTAACAAATCCATATCAGGCATAATGGAAGGTACAACTGCCGGGGAGCTACTGCAAGCTATCCGTCCCGTTCGTGCACAGACCTCCATCCAAGTAACTTCTGCAGACGGAACGCCGCACTTGGATGCTGATACTGTAGTGAACGGTGACCTGCTAACCGTAACTTCTGAAAATCGCTTGCATAAAGAAGAGTATTCCTTGCATGTATCTGCTATTTTATCAAAAGCGGCAACGCCTTCCGTTACAGATACCGTATACTCGGATATGTCAACCTTCATCGTATTGGGTGAGCCTAACGGGTGGGTGCAATTTACAGATGCAAGCGGAACACAAATTTTCTCGGCACAATGTGATTCAAATGGAGAATGCACAATTTATAACAGCTATTATTTTGACCCTTATCTTAATCAAACATTGACACTTATCGCTCATGGAGAAGGTAAACTCCGCAGCGATGGAGTTCCCTTTGTTATTCATCATCGTTATATTTAGCGGTACTCTATTACGCTGATGGCACCTGAAGATCAGTATCCAGAGAGGCCGTACACATATTAATTGGAAAGTTACCCAAGAGGCTGATTTCTGCATGGACATTGCATGCTAAGAAATCAGCCTCTTTCTTGTGACCTATCTGAGTTCACAACTTCAGACCACATAGACAGCCCTTTTCTAATCGAAAAGAGCTGTTCTTTGTAACATGGCTGTCTTATTTTCATGCAATGCGTAAACATTTACGCTATTTCGAACGATGTTGTTCCTTCTGAATTGCCCTCTTCGAAGATTGATAATAATTCTGATCATGCGACAACAGCTCATATAGAGAAATAACTTCTAGCTTGTATGCAGGGTGCATAGCGAGAAAAAAGTTTCCGCATTTCTGATTAAAAACATCTCTATTAAACGCTAACACTTTAAGTGTTACTTCTTGCTTATTTTGTTCTTTAGGGTTGATACATCCCTCTATTAATAGTAAGAACGAACGATAGTATTAAATAGATTTTCTTCATCGTCACCCTCCTTCTTATTCAATTACCTATGGATAAGTAAAATCAGTCAAATGGTAAAAAAGAAAAACTAGGTGTGGGTTTGCCATATCTGTTGACAGGGAAAGAATTTGGGGGCTATTACTTCGTAGAGCATACTCCTAAAATGCCAAAAAACACACTTCAATAGAGTAGATTTTCATTTCTGATTTTTTCCTTAAATTATATTCAGAGTCTATTAAGTGGAATCTTATTAATTCAGTGTTAGCATAGAAATGGAGCAGCTCATATATTTATACATAGGAGGAAATGAAATGAATATCAAAAAAGCAATTCTAGCATCCCTGATCGTATCTAGTATGCTGGTCACTGTAGTTGGCCCGGTTCCTGTCGAAGCCGCAGCTGCACAAGAGCAGCAGCAACCGGAGAAGGTGAAGGTTCAGATCGACAAGAAGATAGCCGACAAGCTGAAAAAAGCAATGAAGGAATTGGCCGAAAAAGAAATCAAGCTGCAGGATGCTGGCGAGACTTACAAGGGTTTGGTTGGAAGTGCAACCGTTCGATCTGTGGATGGGAAATACTCGATTAGCTTCAATCCGAAAACAGAACAATTAGGGAATGGATTTGCAAATATCTCGATCGATGAAATTAGTAAAGAGGATCGGAATAAAGTCCTTAAAAGATTAAAAGAGTTGTATCCAAACAAAACCTATGTGCTGAGTAATGAAGTGGAAATGAGTCGACGATATGACGACAAACAGGGTAAATTTGTAGATACGAACTATTTTTTCACAGAGGAAGACTTCTATATCTCGCTCTATAAACCAGGTGCCGGGTCTGATGCAAAAGATCAACTCAATGGGTTCTCGATTAAAGTTGATGCGAAAGAACTTGATCCAAAATGGTCAAAAGCGGCAGCAGAATTAGTAAAAACAGCGTTCAATCACGAATTGAAAGAAGTGACGGAGGCAACACTCACACATGGTAATTTTGACTATGAAAAGGTGCTGGCCATACCGATGTGGGTATTGCAAGGAGACGGTGTTTACATTCAAATTGATACAAAGTCGGGAAAGGCGATAGAAGTCATTCACAAATCGCGTCTAAAGGAAAAGGTAACGACCGACAAGGAGATTACGGCAAAAGATGCAAAAGAAGTGATTGCTCCGCTGGCCCAAAAGGTGCTGGGTGTCGATATTAGCGGATGTGAAGTGGAGTGGGATAACAGACTGAAAGAGTACCGCTTCCACAATGACTATACGGACAAAAAGGACGGAAAGGTAGTCGCAACGAAGCTGAGAGCTGCATTGGATGCTGACAAAAACGCAGTGTATCTGGTGGGTGGAACAAACGCGATACACGGTTCGATGGAGACGATGGTGAAGTAGACGTTACAACCTTTTTACCTTACGCAGCAACGAGCCTGTGGATGCACATCCACAGGCTCGTTACATTTTCGATAAGTATGAAGGTTCTATCCCCCCTCATGGAGCTTCTCGCAAGAGAAGGGGTTGATTGCGCCGGAGAATATCTTCCCGAAGGCCGACGTTTGTTGAACCGCGAAGCAGCTCTCTTTACTTCGCTCGGTCATACCACACGCGCAAGTGATGGATCGCTGCTCCTGTGAAGGAGGAATGGCTTGCACCAAGCTCCTTCACATCGCGCAGACTTGCCGTGGAAGGACAAGTATCCTCCTTCATTGGTCTTGCCCAGTTCAAGACCAATGACAATCGGCTTGCCAAGCTTGTCCGCCTGCGAGAGCAGCCTCTTGGACGATTCATAGATCGAATCCGAGTTGTCCCGATATGCCATAATCGTCAAGGAGTCGAATCGCTCCAGCATCCAGCTGCTCACCTTGCCGTTCCCAGCCGGCATGTCCAAGCGCGGCAGCCAGAAGGGAACATCCGCAGCCATGTACAGGCCTGCCTCTCGCCCTTCCTCAAGCCAGATCTCCATGTTGTCGAGCCAGCTGTGGACGAGGCTCGCTTCATCCTGCGATCTTCTTTAATGATTACTGTTATCAAGGGTCGCCTGCAATTCGCGCTGCATCTGGTCAAGCGCATCACGAACCGTAGTTTTTTCATCGAGCATATCGGCCATGTAGGTTTGAGAGAGTTGATCCATCCTGATTAGAACCGGATCTGGAAGTCCTCTTAATGTATTGATCATATTGTTGTTAATCTTGTCCAATTTATAAAACACTTCCAACCTACTATCCTCATTGCTCGCAGGCTTTCTCGATGGCAGCTCGCCTGGGTTAATTTGAGTAAAAATCCGTCCATAGTCCTCGCCATTAATGTATTTAACAAGCTCCCATGCCTCTTCTGGATGCTGCGCTCCTACTGGTATAGCAAAGATTTCTTCCATGTTGATTCCATTCCCCGTCGTCGGGAATTCAGCACTTGCAGGATACGGCAATACTGTCCAATCCAAATCCTTAAACAGATTGTTGTTTCCTGTAAGAGCGCTGTACAGTATTGAGTCATCTACCGCCATCGCAATGTCCCCTATCAGGAAAGGATGATTTTTTTGATAAGAAGTTTTCACTGCCTCTTCTTTTTTCGCGGTTGTTTTTATTTCCGAAGATTTTAAATCAAAGCAGACTTCGGTTCTCACGCAATTTAATACGTTGCCGAAAACATGATCCCATCCCTGCGCATTTAGCGCGAACTGCTTATTTCTCGCATGAAAGAAGGACAATCCGCTTCCCTCTCCAATGTGAAGTGCCATCATATAAGGATTATCTGAATATTTCGTGTAAAGCCCATATTGCCTGTTCTCTTTTTCTTGATGCTGGAATTGTTGCGCAAGTTGGAAAATTTGATCCCACGTGAGTGGGTCGTTTGGAATAGGTATTCCCTTCTCTTTGAAGATGGTGTTGTTAATATAAAGTGCAGAAGCATTAAATGTCGGAGTCAGTCCGTATATTTCGCCTTGCTCACTTGATAGTGAATTGACGATAGCAGGCGCTATCGCTGCTAGATTAAAACTGTCTCTCTTTATCCAACTATTCAATGGTTGCAACTTCTGATTCTCGCTTAAATTGAAGTAATGATCCATAGAAATCACAATAATATCTGGTTGTTCCTTCTGAATTGCCCTCTCCAAAGATTGATAATAATTCTGATCATGCGACAATAGCTCATATAGAGAAATAACTTCTAGCTTGTATGCAGGGTGCGTGGCGAGAAAAAAGTTACCGTATTTTTGATTAAAAACATCTCTATTAAACGCTAACACTTTAAGTGTTACTTCTTGCTCATTCTGTTCTTTATTGTTGGTACATCCGACCATTAATAGTAAGAACGATAATATCACTATATAAATTTTCTTCATCGTCGCCCTCCTTTTATTCAATCACCTATGGGAACGCAGACGACTGCTCCCCTTTAATGGAGCCAACATCTGTATTCTTGGGTTCGCTATAATATTTAACAGGAAAAAGGCCACTTACGTGACCTTTTTAGTTTAGCAACAAGATAAATATTCAGACTCCATAAATTCACTACAATGAGAACATTTCCCATCACATGGGTAGCCAAAAGTAACGCATGTAACAGTTGATTCAAGCGGAGAACATTTATAATAATGTCTGTACTTAATTTGTTTTTTATCTCCGCAAGGATTCGACGTGCACTCATCCACAGAACCACAGGAACCATAAGGGCTGCTCAATTATATCACCTCCTTTCATGAAGAACACCCAACTTGGTATTGATAGCTATTCGCTTGTGATTGGAACATTTGATAGTACTGTCCACGTAAAAGTAGTAGTTCTTCATGGTTCCCTACTTCTATAACTCTGCCTTCATGGAGAACAATTATTTTATCTGCAGAAAGGCAACTTGCTAATCGATGGGATATTATTATTGCGGTTTTGCCTTTACAAATATCGATAAAACGATTAATTAATTTCACTTCACTTATTGGATCTAAGGAGGCTGTAGGCTCATCAAGGAAAATTATCTCTGCCTCTTTATATAACGCTCTTCCCAACGCAATTCTTTGCCACTGCCCACCTGATAGCTCTCTTCCATTATCAAGAGTATATCCCAGAGTGGTTTTTTCCTTTTCGGATAACATGTCTAAAAACTGAATGACTTCAGCTTCATTAATTGCTTTATTAAACTGTATTTGATTAATATCTTCTGTCTCACTTAATGCGATATTTTCTTCTATTGTAAGCTCATAATTCACAAAGTCTTGAAATAAAGCTGTCATTTTTCTATACAGTTCTTTTTGTGGGATATCTTCGATATCTTCCCCATCTATTAAAATTCTGCCTTCTTTTGCAGAATACAAACCTAACAAGCACTTTATTAATGTACTTTTACCTGATCCATTCTCCCCTACAATGGCTACGGTTTCCCCTTGAGAAATTGCAAAAGAAATGTTTTTTAAAATAAATGAATCACTATTAGGATATTTAAATGAAATATTCTCAACTGAAAATATATGAGTACGATCCACATGTTCTAATACAGCCATTTTTTTTGTTGTTTTTTCTGGAATAGTGATAAACTTATTCATATCTACTATATATAATCCTTGATTTATTAATGTACCAATTCCTCCAGATAACATTTTTATAGTAGCAGTACTCATTGAAAGTAATTGAGAATAGGCAACAAAATCCCCTATCGTTATATTATTATTTCTACCGATCAATATAATTCCCAGAATGAACAGTGCGTTGACCACTTGATGTAAGCTAACAATATTGAACTCTTTCTTCATCCTATATTTCTCAAGCTCGTATTGTTCATCCGAAGCCTTCCACGTCATTTTTTTCCCAAAGCTTTAAAATATACTTAGAGTGACCAAATAACTTGAACTCTTTGTGAACTGTTTTGTTGGTAAATAAACTAAAAAGATATTGACTCCTTCTTACTATTTGTAGTTGTGAATGTTCTTGTGAATATTGTTTGCGCGATGTAATTGCAATTGTATGAAGTGAAGGGGCTAAAAGAATTATTAGCAGAAATGCTAGGAGCCAATGAAGTTGGAATAATAAATATGTATATCCGCACAATATAATAATATTTTTAACAATGTCCATAATAGAGATGAAACAAATAACAATCCGGTTACCAATACCACTATTAATTCTTTGTATCAAATTATGATTTTCTTGCGTCTCAAAAAAGATCGATGGTAATTGTACAAGTTTATCTGCAATTTTCTTATCAACATAATAGTTCGCATATTGAGTCAATCTTGATCTAAGGAGTGTTTTTTTACTGTTAAATATTTGTCCCAAGATAAATAATAAAAGCTGCCCTACTATATAAATTAATGAATCGTAGACCTGGTTGCCCTGATTCAGTACTTCTGCAATGCTATCCGTTAACTTTTTTAATAAATACACTTGAGAGACTGGTATCAAAGATTCTGCTAGAGTTATCAGAATAATACCTATTAATCTATACTTTTGTCCTTTGCAAGAGATTTTCAGAACATACCGATAACTCCTAAAATAGGATAGTATATTCATTATTCTGATAAAGAAATATATAAAGGATATTCAGAAATAATAATATTATTCTCATCTAACAAGCAATATCGATAAGTACCTTCTTCAGTTACGGCAAACTTCACATTTACCGCTGCATCCATTCCTGGCATCATACAATTCAATCGATAGTTTTTAACTTCGATTATTAAGCTACTGAATACCACAACATGATCTGGAGCGTATACAACTAATTTATATGAAGTATTAAATTCAGAACTCGGAAGTAAAAATTTCAAGTGGACATCCGTAATAATGACGCTTGGAAAAATGTTTACTTGTATTGAATTTACCACATTGTTAAGTGAATGTTTTTTTGTTTTATGATCATAATTAATTTTCTCGGCAACTAAGATATTCGCTATGGTATTCATCTTACTTTCTTTACATATCATAAATATTTGTTGACCTCTCCTTTGGAGTGTATTTTCCCAGATGGGCTACTTATTAATATTCTCGTGAAATCCTGTTCTTTCAATAAATCTAAATCGAAAAACACCATTTTTTCATATCTCCAAACCTTTCTTTTTGCATTAAACAACCAAGAATTTGCTATAAATACAATTATTAAATCATTGTTAGGATCAAGTAACTGTTTATCAATTTGTTTAAAGTATGCTGATTTATAACTAACCAACAATATCTTAGAAAATTGCCTTTCTCCTTGTATTTTTTTAATAAATTTCTTTTCTTCAAATTTTATTTTAAACAAGAGTATTATACGGATTGCCATAAGACATAGCAATAAAGATGCAAGCACCACTGCCACTTCATTGTATATTCCCATTTATATCCCTCATGGTTTTGTATATCTTTATACCTTGATATAAGTTAGTACTGGTCAACAATAATAGAGTAATCAAATAATTGAAAGTACTAGTATCAACATTGGAATCTCTTTCTATAAAAACACTGATTGCACAAATTGAAATTAATATTATATTCCTTACAATCGGCATTTTGTTTAGCAGATTATTTTTTCCAAAGCAAGAACATTCAGTAGAACCAATAATGTTCTTTTGATATATTAATATGGCAATAAAAAACACAAGCAAAATAATGGTTAACAATTGTCTCCATGGACTAAAAAAATCGCTGAGGTGACAAACCGAAAATACGAGTTCTAAACCTATAAGCACGTAAATACTTGTT
Source organism: Paenibacillus sp. E194 (assembly GCF_000935845.1). Taxonomy (NCBI): domain Bacteria; kingdom Bacillati; phylum Bacillota; class Bacilli; order Caryophanales; family Paenibacillaceae; genus Paenibacillus; species Paenibacillus sp. E194. Next base: position 8,334 of record NZ_JMDX01000113.1, on the reverse strand, counting down.
TTTTTAGTAAGGGTGGGATAAATTGAAGTTTCTCGATTTCTCGTTCAAAATCATATGTATTAGTCATTTTGGAATATACTGATAAAGCAAACACAAACCCTAGTAATAAATCTATACAATTATGAATCATGTTACAGTTCCTTATAAATTAAGGCCTGTATTTCCGAAACATTCGGTGTAAACATTTTTTCAATAATATTACCGTTCACATCAACTAGAATGCTGGTTGGTGTTTCATAAATATTTGCTTTTTCAAGTGGCTCTTTATAAGAAAAAACAGGAAAGGCAAACTGAAGTTCTCTTATTATCTCATTATTCTCTAATTCATCACCATCTGTAATCAAACTAAAATGACCATTACCATTAAAAATAGATAACTGGGGTAATAATTCAATACAATGTGCGCAGCTTAATGAAATAATACAATAAACACAAGGTTTGCTTATATTAGATATTTTAAACAACTTCGTAATGTTAGGAAGCTCAGTTACACTTTGGGCCTCTGACGCCTCATGATATTTTTTTGCTTTATTGAAAATATCACTCAATTTAACCATCTTCTTTACTCCCTTTGATCATTTTTTATAATCTTTCTTAAAGGTTTTTTTAATCTTTCAAAGGAAAATTCTTCTCCAACTGGCCCTGATTCTAAAACTTGACCTTTCCCGTTTAATGTTAATCCTAACGGGAAACTTTTCACTTGGAGTTCATATTTCATTACCTCCTTGTCCATATAGAACAAAGGAAACAAGTTATCCACATATTTTTTTAACATTTCAAATATGGTAGGTTCAGTGTGGATAAAAGTAGCAATATTTATTTTAGGATTTTTAGCACAAAACGTTTGAATTCCTTCCAGCGCTTGTTCACATGAAGAACAGGTTGTTGATAAAAATATAGCAATTAAGTAATTTGATTTAATAAGATCGTACAAAAATACTTGATTCACGGTATCAATCTGTATGTTGGGGATATAGTCACCAAGATCTAAACGAAAAGACGTCGGTTTTTTTAAGAACTTTCGATAATCCCCTTTGTTTTCAACGTTTTCCAAATCATCTCCCCCTATTCATAACTAACATATTTAATACACTAGACATCGATTATGAATTACAAATTAAAACTTTTTATAACCCTGTTTTTGGAATATCAAAAGTATATCATCGGTTTTTATGCATGTCTATGTATTTTTCTGTAGTATATTGGAAATAATATAGTTTGCTAGTTTTCACTGTACCTTCCTACATATTTCACATGTAGGAGACTGTCTCATAAATAATTTTTATTACCTAATGAAAAGACTGTCGGATTAAAAAAGGTCGAGTTAAGGTTACATTTCCCCTTAGACTCAACCTTTTGTTTCATCGTTGTCCGCTTGTTCCACGATATTCCTGATTACCAACCTTTCTAACATCATGTTTCCATCTCTTTGATTTCCCCCTAAGCACCGATGCTTCCCTAACAAGTGAACAATTTTTAACATAATACAGTAGGGCGCTGGCCAATTGAAACCTATTTTCGATCAATGAAACTTGAAATTGATCAACATCAAGTACGTTCCAGTGCAGATTTGGGGCGATCTTTCGCGTTACTTTCATTTGTTTCGTTATGCTATGCTGTGCTTACAAAAGAGAAAGCAACTTCATCGATGGACTTCTTTTGGACAACCCTTACTTGTTCATAATTTGAGGCCTTCTTGAGAAGCTTCATCTCCAACGGGGTTTCATTAATCAGTATAATAATGATTAATAAGAGCATTGCGTCCTGATCGCTCCAATATTAACATTGTTGGAATTTCCATTTATATTTATTTTTACCTTGTGACATAGCATTTAGCCCCATTCCCCTAGATTGAAAGTATGATTCAATCTTAGTATATGAGAGCTTGTACGAAACGTCGCCTCTTCAAGCACAATTCGACTTAAGAATGATTAGAAATGGCTAAGTTATATTTCCACCACTTACCTAAAGCAACTAAAGGTTAGTGGTGCCCCGGCCTATCAGATGTGTTTCAGCGGTTAAACTAAAAGGGCCGAGTTCGGGAAGTAATGCGAACCCGAACCAGACCCTTTACTTCACTCGGTCATACCACACGCGCAAGTGATGGATCGCTGCTCCTGCGAAGGAGGAATGGCTTGCACCAAGCTCCTTCACATCGCGCAGATGATCCTCGAAATAATCAAGCGGCTTGCCGTGGAAGGACAAGTAGCCTCCTTCATTGGTCTTGCCCAGTTCAAGACCAATGACAATCGGCTTGCCAAGCTTGTCCGCCTGCGAGAGCAGCCTCTTGGACGATTCATAGATCGAATCCGAGTTGTCCCGATATGCCATAATTGTCAAGGAGTCGAATTGCTCCAGCATCCAGCTGCTCACCTTGCCGTTCCCAGTCGGCATATCCAGGCGCGGCAGCCAGAAGGGAACATCCGCAGCCATGTACAGGCCTGCCTCTCGCCCTTCCTCCAGCCAGCTCTCCATGTTGTCGAGCCAGCTGTGGACGAGGCTCGCTTCATCCTGCTTCCATTCCGGCAATAAATAAGGCTCTACATCCAGATGAACACCAGCAAATCGCTCGCCTTCTGCGGCCTGCTGATTATAATCACTCACCCAACGAATGAATGACTTCCCTTCCTCCTCATGCCGTTCCTTTGCCCATTCGGGCGCACCGTTCAAGGCATGAACGTCAATCCCGGCTTCGTGCGCCTTCCGAATAAATTCACGGTAGGTGGTCTGCCCTACTCTGTCACTTATCTGCAAATAGACAAGATTCACGCCATTCGTGCGGCAGAACGAGACGATATCCTCCCCCGAATCGCGAATCCATTCCGTATCCCACAACCATGTTGCCTTCGTCCGATCCGTATCCGGAGAGCGAAGCGAGAATAGGACTGCGACACAGCAGCATAGCAGTAGCGTAATTAACACCCCCCGTGAACCTCGAGCGAATCGTAGAAATCTCCCTATCCTACTAACCCGAGGACGCATGGGATTCGTACCCGATTTAGACAAGAACCGCCTCTTCTACTTCTACATCTCGTTCGCTTTCTTGTTCGGTATAACCGAGCTTGTGAATGTTCGGGCGATGAATGCCCTTGAATGCATTGCGCGTATCCAATATCGGGATATTCAAATCCGCGAGCTGTTCGTAATCGAACGATTGATGGTTCGTAATCAGCACCATGCAGTCATATGTCTGGAACGCCGGCAAATCATAATCGATCGTATGCACCGTCTTGCCAGCCTTGTTCTTGAAGTGTGTCGCATGCGGATCATAATAATCGATCTGAGCACCGCTCGCCTTAAACAGCTCATAGATTTCAAGACCCGGGGATTCTCGCAAATCGTCGATGTTCGGCTTGTAGGCCATACCCAGAATCAATATTTTCGAGTTTTTAATCGACTTAGAGCTTTGATTCAAAATTCGTGATGTCTTCTCCATGACATGGTATGGCATATTGGCATTGGTAGCTTGTGCGATATCGATAAACTTGCTATAGAAACGATACCCCTTCGCTTTCCAAGACAGGTACATAGGGTCAAGCGGAATGCAGTGGCCGCCGATACCTGGTCCCGGATAGAAAGGCATGAATCCGAACGGCTTCGTCGCTGCAGCATCGATGACCTCCCAGATATCGATGCACATCCGGTCGCACATCATCGCCATCTCATTAATGAAGGCGATGTTGACACTGCGGAACGTATTTTCCAACAGCTTCGACATTTCTGCTACCTTCGTCGAAGTGACGGGAACGACGCTCTCTACGATATTGTCGTACAGTGCTGCTCCCAGCTTGAGGCAGGTTGGTGTCGTACCGCCAATGACCTTCGGTGTGTTGAATGTATTGAACTTCGGATTGGACGGATCCACACGCTCCGGTGAGAAGCAGAGGAAGAAGTCCTCTCCTGCTCGGTAACCCAAGGAGGCTTCAATTTCATGTTGAATCAGCTCTTCTGTCGTGCCTGGATATGTTGTACTCTCGAGCGTAATCAACAGGCCTTTCCGCATATATTTCTTAATTTGTTCCACAACACGCGTAATGTAGGATGTATCTGGATCTTGATTCTCGCTAAGTGGAGTCGGCACGCAAATGCTGACCGCATTAAGCAATTGAATATGACTGAAGTCAGTCGTCACGAACAACCGGCCTGTGTTCATGCACTGCGTCAACGTCTCATCGCTGATATCCTTAATATAGGAATGTCCGTTATGGATACTCTCGATCTTGCGTGAATCAACATCAATTCCGACGACCTGAAAGCCCTGCTTGCACATTTCAATGGCAAGCGGCAGACCGACATAGCCTAACCCGATGACTCCGATTACAGAAGTTTTGTGTGCGATTGCATGTTCTAAATTGGCAGCATACATGTTCACAGTTGTTCACCCTTCCATCCACTAGTTAATTGTGTATAGTTATGACAAACAGCGGCTAAGCCGTTCATCAAGTTCTACCGGCGAGAATGGCTTCGTAATATAGTCGCTAACGCCCTGCTCGAAGCAGTAATCTATCGTCTTTCCTACCCGTTGCTCGGACAGAATCACGATCTTCGGCTGCTTCACCAAATTCATTTTCTGAATTTGCGAAATGAACGGCAGACCATTAATCCCATATAAATTCAGCTCCGTTAAGATTAAATCGAATTGTCCTTCATGAATGACATCTAGCGCAGTCAAGGCATCTTCCGCTTCGTGCACCTCATACCCCTGCGAAGTTAGCCAAATGTTCAGGAACTCTCTTACGCTAGCATCGTGATCCACGACTAGGATGCGCTTCGCTCCTTCGAGCTGAAGGTGATCATGGAGAACCCGAATATGGGAGGAATCTGCAGCCGGCCAGTCGTTCCAACGACCGAGAATAATATCCTCTGCCTCCTGCGAATCTGCCACTGCGGCAACCGCACATACGATTGGCGTCCCTGCCAAACGCTCTTCCACCATGCTCTTCAGCATGAGTGCGTAATAATGCGTCTGATCCAGAGTAACGCGCGGCAGCATAACGGCAATTACATTCTGTGCTTCGGCATTAATCAGCTCAAATGGAATTTGCTCTCTCTCCAGCGTTGACCTGAGTTCAGCCTCCCACATATGGCCAAGCGGCTTCGCATGGATAAAGATAATGCCTACGCTATGTCCGGGATAACTCATCACCAGATGATTCACCGTTTGCTTGAAAGTCGGTACAAATTCGAGCTCTGCATTTCGTTCCATTACTTGAAGCATGTGCAGTCTCCACCTTCCCTGCGCCGATTAGGCGGTTTTCGTTTGTTCTCCTTCTTCATTCCAACTCTGACGCGTCATGGCTCCCCATGAATTGTTGTTCTGGAAAAATTGAATATGCCCTTGAATGCGCCATAGGCTGCCAAGCTGCCGATATCCGAAGAACATCAGCACACTGAATGCAAGCATTCGCACGAGATCGCTAATGCGCGGATAGCGCTTGAACGCAATCTCTTCCAGCAGAAGCGAGCCTACAGCTAGCAATAAACCCGATAAGAAGTTAATGAGCATAAATACCAGCACGACTTCCCAATGTGTCATGTCATACAGCGCATAACCGATTAAGGACATCAATCCCGTTACTTTGAAATAAGGATTGAGTGCTTCGAATATAATCGTATACGGCAGTGACAATAGACCGAACACCTTGTACTTCGGACGGAACGTCATATCGTAGTTCTCGATCATATTCTTCAAGTTCCCCCGCCCCAACGCTTACGCTGGTTGGACAGAATATGGTACGTATCCGGCGCCTGCGTCCAGCATACTGCCTCCGGACAGAAGGCAATTTTGTAAGGCAGTTTATTTTCCAGCATATAGCGATGAAGTTTGATAATGATGTTCATGTCCTCGCCTGGATAGCCATCGCGATATCCACCGACCTTAATGACATAGTCCTTGCGGAACAACCCGAATGCCCCCGACACAATAATCAGTCCATTAATCGCACTCCAGCCGATTCGACCGCCGAGGAACGCCTTTAAGTACTCCAGCGTTTGGAACATCGGCCACCATTTCTTCGGCAAGCGCACTTCCTTCACCGTTCCATTCTCAATCGAACAACCATTAGCGATGCGTACATTGCCTCCGATCGCCACATATCGCTCTGGATCGGACATATACATGGTTGTCATTTGAATTAAGGAATCCTTCTCCAGTAGCGAATCCGCATCAATGGACGAGATAAGCGGGTAATGCGAGAAATTGATGCCTGCATTTAAGGAATCCGCCTTCCCTCCGTTCGCCTTATCAATGACATAGAGGAATGGATATTCTGGATTATGATAGACAGCATTGATCTTGGTACAATTCACGGCATACCGAATGGACAAGTTATCCATGCGATATAGGGCGAACTCCTCGATCAACACGTTCAAAGTCTCATCCTTGGAGCCGTCATTGATGACGATAACCTCATAGGTTGGATAATTCAGCGTCATTAATGACTTTACATTTTCGATAATCGTCAGCTCTTCATTGTAGGATGGTACCAGCAGCGAGACCGGCGGGACATGCTCTGAACCCGCTATCGTCCCGCTTAGTGCGTAACGTTTTCGGCGAACGATTGAGAAAATGCTTTTGAACGAGAAGAGCATGATGCCGAAGTAAATACTATTGACGACGATCACATAGTACATGGCGAATAAGCCGTACATGAGAAGCAGGTCTCTAAGCAGAATAATCGCCTCCTACGCTTCGAAATATCGGTGCTGTCGCAGCCTTGCCGAAATACTGCTCATATAAAAGCCGCTTCGTTGCTTGGCTGGACACGTGTTTCCGCCGATTCGTATTGTAATGCTCGCGCAGAAGCTCCTCTTGAATACGGTCTTTGGCCATATCCGACTTGTAAGGATCATCTCTCTCAAGTGCTGCTTCACACAGCGCGCGGAAGCCCTCATCCCCCATCGTTGCTAAGCTCTTCGAGCTGTAATACCGAACCCACCAGTTAGAATCCGTCAATGCTTCCTTCAAGATGACAATGCTGGCAGTATGATTGTACGTGCTGAGCGACTCTGCAACAGCCGCCCGCACTTCCCACTCAGGATCCTTGAACCAACTGCATAATGTCTCCTTCGTCAGCACATTGCCGGTGCGCACCAGCAGCTTAATCGCTAAGGAGCGTATATCCTTGTCTTTGTTGTCAGCAAGCTTGAACAATGCAGGCGTAAGTTCTGCACCAGCATGCCCGCGCAGCGCCAGCAGAGCTGTCTTCACCAGACGATTATTGCTATCCGCTAAGCATCCAACAAGAAGTGGTGTCACGTCTAACGTTGATTCCTCCAATATCTCTGCAGCAAACAGCTCATTATGCTGTTCACGGCTCGCAAGCTCATCCAGCATTCCCCTCAGAGATGCCGTATCGTCCGCGCATTTCGCAACAGCTCGGGCAATAACTCGAATCAGCTCTGCCGACTTCTCCTGCTTAAGCAGTTCCAGCAGCTGCGGAACCGCTCTGGACGATCTCATACCTCCCAAGCGGAAGGCCGCTTGCATCTGCTTCGCGTAGAACATACTGTTCAGATTCTTCATATCCAATTGAACGAGCCCCATATCTTCGCACAGCTTCGTTAGCTTGTCACGCTGAGTCCCACGGAATTTCTCAATCCATTCGATCAGCTTGTCTTGGATAACCCTAGCCTCCAATTGTGCAACTGCCCCCTTCGGCGGCTGGAAGGAACCCTCGTCACCAATATGACGCTGCAAATAGATAAAATAAGGTTTATATTTCTTCATGATCGCGTCCCGTTGCTGCATCAGCCGTATATTTCGGGCTTTCATGATGAGCAGTATCAATACGCCGAAGCCAATCAGGCCCAGACAGACGTAGATGAAAGACACAGCAAGGTCTAACTTTGTATACATGTAACGTGTGCCTCCTTTGTTCCATGAGAAGTGGCAGTTCTTCAAGCCCCTATCAATGTTGCTTTCAGCAAGGAACTTGCCGAACCGCTTTCGGAAGTCGCATGCCACCTATGGGTGACCGCATGTGTCATGGAAGACGATGGAACACTTCCTTCATATCGTAATAGCTTTGCTTCAAGCGTTCTGTATAGCCAACTTTATCCCACTGTTTCCATGTGTATACTTGGATATTGTGTAAAGAGTAGTTCTTCCATGCACGAGTTTGTGCACCTGTCGATGAATTCCCTCCTCGTTCCACAACCCAAGGCAAGAATTGTATCCCTTCTGTTGCAATCGTCGGCAGATCTCGCTTTCGTTCCACGTCGCCATATGAAATGACTTGCTTCGTACTCGGGTCTGCGAAACCAAGCAGCATCCACGGAATTCGAATTTCGACGGTGTCGCCCTTCGCCTCCCAAGCTGCAAGCGAGTTGTAT
>NZ_JMDX01000112.1:0-18516 GCF_000935845.1 Paenibacillus sp. E194 | reverse complement strand
TGCTCGCGGATATCTCAATCTGCCGGAGCAATCAGAGCAGCGCTTCATTGTGAATCCCTTCTTCGAATCAGATGGGTGGAAGCGTATGTACATGACCGGTGATTATGCCCGGTGGCTGCCTAATGGGGAAATCGAATTCATTGGTCGAACAGACGACCAAGTGAAAATTCGTGGTTATCGAATTGAAATAGGTGAAATTGAATCTCAGTTGCAGCGCCTTACAGGCATCCAAGAAGCTGCCGTGCTCACGGTTCAGCAAGGTATTTCCGACTCGACGCTATCTGCCTATATTGTCTCGGATCAAGAACTCGCGATCTCAGACATTCGCACTCAGCTGCTGAATCAGCTTCCTAGCTACATGGTGCCTGCACACTTCATGATGATTGACAGCATGCCGTTAACACACAATGGCAAGATTGACCGCAAGGCACTGCTTCACATGACCGCACTGCCTTCTGGCAATCAACCGTATATTGCACCTGTTACCGAACGTGAGCAGTTGCTCGCGGAGTTGTGGGCGGAGACGCTAAATAGGCACCCAATCGGGCTACACCACAGCTTCTGGGAGCTCGGCGGCGATTCGATCAAAGCGCTTCAACTCATGGGACGATTGCATCAATACGGATATACCTTGCCAGTAAAGGAACTTCATTCATACCCAACGTTGGGTGAGGCAGCTGCCCGCATGAGATCTACAGATAAGCGCACTCAGAACGAGATCATAACTGGAATCGTTCCATTCACACCTATACAACAGTGGTTCTGGGAGCAGCGGTTCGCAAACCCTCATCATTGGAATCAGTCATTCGTCATATTCAGTAAGTCGAGATTTGTGCAAGAGCACATCGAACATGTATTTGACGATCTTGTTCTTCACCATGATGCATTGCGAATGACCTACCGCCGAGAAGGGAAGTCGATCGTTCAGACCATTCGCCAGCCGGATGAAGGGCCCTTCTATCATCTCGTATCATACGATCTAGAAGATGTCGACCATCCTGAGCGAAATATGGAACAGATTGCAACTCAACTGCAGCAGAGTATTAATCTCTACGAGGGCCCAATTGTTAAGCTTGGTCTATTCCGTATGAAGGATGGGGATCACCTGCTGCTCACGATTCATCATCTGATTGTAGACGGATATGCTTGGCGTGTGCTCCTCGAAGATTTTGCTGATGGATACGATCAGCTTGTGAACGGACATCCGCTGCGTGTTAGGCCGAAGTCAACGTCTCTTCAGCAGTGGGCACAGAGACTAATCACCTATGCTCAGCAGGATGAGGTTATTCAGGAACTTCCTTATTGGCTTGCGCTTGAACAATATTCAGGAGATCCATTGCCACTCGGTATACGCAGCGATGTGCAAGCTGCCGATGGCGTATGGAGCGATATGGCATGGTTGCGGTTGAATTCTCTTCGGAAGCAACCGACACACTGCTTCGGAGCAATAATACGCCAGCAAGCCCGGATGCATATGACCTCATGCTAACTGCATTCGGAGTGGCGCTTGCGGATTGGAGTGGCGGACGCACATTTCGCTTGGATGTTGAAGGCCATGGAAGAGAAGCAATCGGGGAAGAGATCGAGGTGTCGCGTACGATCGGCTGGTTCATGACGATGTATCCAATCATACTCGATATGTCCCAATCTGATTCCCTTTCCGCAGCCGTGGAACAGACTCGGCAAATGCTCCGCAGCATTCCGAACAAGGGAATGAATTATGGGATACTGAAGTATTTGACCAAGCATGAGTCAGCAAGGCGTACAGCAATTTTGGAGAGGAAAGCAAATATAAATTTCAATTATATGGGTCAATTTGGTAACGAGCTGAATAATGAAAAATTTACGTTTTCAGCGATGCCGCCAGGTGATACGATCGGACTGGACAATGAACGAATGTACCAGTTAGAGGCGGTTGCTATGATCGTAGGAGGACAGCTAGTCGTTCGTTTCGTTTACAACACGCGGGACTATGAATATTCCAATATTCAGGAGCTCGTGAATCGATATAAGACCCGCCTCGAAGCATTGCTTGAATTACACAAGCATGGATATGCATCGGTGCAGAGACCCGGGCTAAATATCTAAGCGTAGCAGAGACCGATGCTGCTTCGACTGTATCTGTATCTTCATCCGAATAAGTAGGAATGAGAAAGCCTGAGTCATCACAAGTAAGATGGGGATGTCCTCCTATTAGCCATTGAATGAAAAAAAGGTCGAGTTCTGGGAGATTGACTTCCTTCCCATGATTCGACCTTTTTCATATTCACCATTCATTCCTCAGTAGTACCACTGTTCTAGTAAGTCGTATGCTTCTAGTTCTTAATACCCTTTTTTTAACATAAAATGTATCGTTTCCGTATAACCGCTTTTCTTTTCCTTTTCGTTTGAGCCTGTCTGCGCAAGGAGGTGAGGCTAAGGAATTCGTCGATCATTTTCAATCAGCAATATGCTTGCTGAACTTTTCAAAAATGAAAGGGATGAAAGAATGTACAATACGAAGCCGTTAATCGGCATGAGAAGATATGCAATGCGAATTTTCTTTCTCTTTACCGGACTGCTTGTTCTAATGAGCTCCTCGTTCTGGCCGGGGGGAGTGCTCGGATCAAGAACTGTGGCCGCTTATGCAGCAGATCTCACAGACTCACTGGCCATCCCCGCTTATAAATCAGTAGGGTATTACACATCATGGGGAATTTATGGACGCAATTATCAAGTTACGGATATTGATGCCTCGAAGTTAACTCATCTGAACTATTCTTTTTTTTGATATTTGCTGAAACGGCATCCACGGCAATCCGTCGACCTCGTCAGACAATCCGAACAAGAAGACATGGTCGTGCACGGATCCTGGTGTTCCGCTGCAAAAGGGGAGTGTCCCTACCGGGGCGATTGTATTAGGTGAGCCGTGGGCCGACGTGAATACGAATTTTAGTGGTGCGCTGAATATTCCGTATGAAGATTGCCAGAAAGGCAAGTGCGGCAATATCGCTCGTCTCAAGCAATTAAAATCCAAAAATCCGCACTTGAAAACCCTTTTCTCCGTAGGCGGATGGACCTGGTCCAACCGCTTCTCGGATGTGGCGGCTAATGAGCAGTACCGTATTAATTTTGCCAAGTCTGCTGTTGATGCGATTCGCGAATATGGCTTCGATGGTATCGACATTGATTGGGAATACCCAGGTGTAGAAGGAATTAAGGGGAACAGCTATAGCCCGAACGATAAAAATAATTTTACGAAGCTGCTTGCCGAGGTTCGGAAGCAGATCGATGCAGCAGGAGCTCAGGATGGCAAACATTATTTGCTCACTATTGCCACTGGGGCCTCGCAGCGATATATCGATAATGCTGCAAAAGCGCCATACCTCTTCAACGCAGCGACTGGCCAATTCATGGCCTATGACGATATCCAATCGATCGGATATAAGACGAGTTACATCAAATCGAAAGGGCTCGGTGGCGCCATGTACTGGGATTTGAGCTCGGATTGCCGAACCAGCTCTAAATACACGTGCACGGGGCAAAAGATGATTGATAAAGTGGCAGCGGATTTAGGAATAAACGCTAATGACCCGGGAAACCTACCGCCTACCGTGCCGCAGGGGTTGTCAGTTGTACAGGCGACATATAGCGAAGTGGCCTTCAAATGGAACCCGTCAACAAGCAATGTGGGAGTGTCCGGGTATGAGGTATACAAGGATGGAAGCCTTGTACTGTCGACACCACAAACAGAAGCAACAGTGAAGGGATTAACGGAAAACACGGACTATCGATTTACGGTGAAGGCGAAGGATATATTAGGCAATGTATCCGAGGCGAGCGCTCCGCTGCTCGTGCGTACAGCCAAAAAGCCTCCAGTGGATATTGATCCTCCAAGTACACCAACACAAGTAGTGGTGACAGGCAAGTCGGATACGACAGTGTCTCTATCTTGGGCACCATCAATAGGCAAAGCCGGCGTGGATCGATACGAGGTGTCGCTGTCTGGGAGTACGGTTGCCCAAGCGAAGGATACAACTGTAACCGTTACAGGGTTAACTCCAGAGACCTCTTATACATTTAGGATAACGGCCGTCGACACTGTCGGCAATCGATCTGAACCAAGCGAGTCGGTTACCGTTGTGACAGATAAGACCACGAAGTCGGATGTAAGCTTTACCTTTGCAATTACAAGCGATTGGGGAACGGGTTATAATTTTCAAGGAACATTGACGAATAATGGTTCCGCTGATATAACAAGCTGGCGCTTAGAGTTCGACTACAGCGGTTCTATATCGCAAATATGGGATGCCCGTATTGTCAGCCGCAGCGGCAATCACTATATAATTGAATCGGCAGGCTGGAACACCAGCATACCATCGAAGGGGAGCGTGTCCTTTGGCGGTGGCGGCAGTCCAGGAGGGAACAGCTCGCAGCCGACCAATATCGTGGTGACATGGAAATAAACGCATCAAATAGAACTGTTCTTAGGTGATAGAAGTACTGGTCAGTTGACTTTCGCTTCCGACAATGAATGGAAGGTGACGACAATCAAGCAAAAAGGTCGAGTACAGGGCGTCAATTAACCCTGAACTCGACCTTTCTCTTATTAGATAGAACCTCGCAGATAGGTAAGCTAACGAATTGGACAGCCTCATTACGTGGTTATCGTCGTATTACTCAGCTCGATCTTGTTGTCGATGCTCTGTTTTGACTGCGCCAATCGTACTTCCTGCTGCAATCCGTATCAACTTCGCTTTAGACACTCCAATTTGTTGTGATGTATAGATACCCGTATGACCTGAAAATAAATAGCTGATCAAGCAGGCGATAAACATATAAATCGCACCCTCGGAACCGAACAATTCAATTCCCATCAGGAAGCAGGCGATCGGTGTATTCGTTGCTCCACAAAATACGGCAATAAATCCTAGTGCAGCCAAGAAGGGGGCATACAACTGCAAGATGCCCGACAATGCATTGCCTAATGTAGCTCCGATGGCAAATAACGGCGTGACCTCACCGCCCTGAAAGCCTGCACCTAACGTAAAGGAAGTGAAAATGAGCTTCCCAAGAAAGGCAAATGGAGATACGTCCTCCGTAAAAGAGCTCTGAATAAGCGGAATTCCTAAGCCAAGATAATCGCGTGATCCAACGAAATACACGAATGCGATTATAACTAGCCCGCCTACCGCACTTTTAAGCATCGGATTTGCAAATAGCTTGGCATACCCTTTTTTCAAATAGTGGGTCAGTTGACTGAACAGCCGGCTCGTAAGTCCGAATAAGATGGAGGCCAGCACAACCTTTCCCAGTACAAGCAGCGATAACTCCGGAAAATCATTGACGACGTAATGGACATGTGATACTCCCCATACCGATGAGGTGACAATATTCCCAACAAAGCTCGCTACGAATGCAGGAACCAAGGCCTCGTGACGGATGAGTCCGATGGCCAGCACCTCAAGTCCAAATACTGTACCCGCAAGCGGGGTGCCGAATATAGAACCGAACCCACCGCTAATGCCGCAGATGAGCAGAATTTTACGATCAGTCTGGTCGACACGCAGCATTTTGCCAAGCCATTCGGATAAGCTGCCGCCCATCTGGACTGCCGTCCCTTCACGGCCTGCGGAGCCGCCGAACAGATGTGTAACAAGCGTACCGAACAAGACTAGCGGCGCCATACGCAGTGGAATCGCTTCTTTGCCATCATGAATCTGTTCAATAATAAGATTATTGCCTTTCGCGCTGTTCTTACCGAATTTTAAATACATGTAACTGACAAAAGCACCGCCTAGCGGCAGCAGGTACAACAGCCAAGGATGCTCGATTCGCGTCCCCGTAACGTAGTCCAAGCTGATGAGAAATATCGCAGAGGCAGAACCAGTCAATAGCCCAACGATACTCCCAAGTACAATCCACTTCAATAAAGAAGCCATAATAGCGGCGTATGTAGATTTCTGTAAGACAGGTATGAGCAACCCTCTCCATTTCTTCACAACATCTCATCATCCTTTCTGTCATTACCATTCTGGACAAAAAAACAGACTCCTACCAGGGAATTTAATTCTCTGGTAGGAGTCATTAGCCTAGACGGCGGTTATGGCGAACTCCATCGCCTATTCAATTTAATATAGTTGTATTTTATTTCATTTCATCCGCATAGTCAATTCTAATCCGAATTGAGACGCGCCCTGTCCGGGTATCCGTGTACACGTCTACCAAAATAAATTAGATTCGCCATTGTGCAATAAAGAAAGTATATATATACTTAGTCATGTGATGGTAATGATAATCATTATCAATATATTTCACTACATAATAAGTTAGGAGAACTGCTCGAATGAAATCACCCAAACGGAATCGTGCAGGGCAGCTTATATTATTAACTACAGTTATCGCAACATTGTTAACGGCATGTGGAGGGGGAAGTGCCCCGACTGGAACAGAACAAGCAGCAGAGAGCAATGAATCAGCTCAAGCAGGACTACATAAGGAGAATCAACGTGAGACAAGTGCTCAAGCAACGACTCGTTCGTTTACGGACTGGAGTGGCCATACTGTAGAAGTACCTACAAACCCGCAGCGTATTATCTATCATGGGGAAACGACCGGAGATCTCCTTGCCCTCGGTGTTATGCCAAAGGGGATATTAAAGCTGAGCATCGTCGGCACCTCTTATGAGGATCAATTGTCAGGTTCCACGGATATCGGATTTCCCTTCAGCGTCGAGAAGGCGATAGAAGTAGAACCCGATCTCATCATTATCGCCAACAACGATGAAAATGTATATTCCCAAGTGTCCAAGATCGCTCCAACGGTGACCTTTGATTCTTTCGCACCCCTTAAAGAACGAATGAACGTGTTGGGCGATTTGCTCGGCAAAAAAGAGGAGGCCGCGAAATGGATTCAGCGATATACGGATAACGAGGCAGCCATGTGGAAAAAAAATTCGCGATCAAGGTGCAAAGCCAAATGAGACAGCATCCGTATTTACGATGTATCCAGGCAACCGCTTATTCGTAATGGTTTCGACAGGTTTACCGCAATTGCTGTATGGAGAATTAGGTTTTAAGCCCGTTCTGCCTGTTATGGACATATTAAAGAGCGATCGCGGATTTATGGAGATTTCACCAGAGAAACTGCCGGAATATGCCGGAGATCGGATCTTCGTATTGAAGCCAATCGATCAAGCTGCACAGAAAGATTCGGATGAGCTTTTGAAGAGCAAAGTATGGAACCAACTTCCTGCTGTGAAAAACGGACAGGTGTACGAGTTAGATATCAACAAGGTTAACAGCGACGCAGCATCACGAGAATGGCTCATAAGCGAGCTGCCTCGATTGCTGCAGCATGAGTCGTAATCAACAGCTAGGTACATTACACATGAGCTCCTCACAAATATGAGGGGCTCTTTTCATTAGGGAATTTATTACCAGCCCGTTTAAAAAAATGCTCAACGACGATAATTGAAATAGATTGATCACAAATATCCACAATATAGGGAATGGAGGATTACGACATATTTTAGCTAGTTTAGGGATCCTCATTATTGCAGCCACCATTATTTTCGTGGAATACCCAGCATTGTCGAAGAGCGGAAGTAAACAAGAAGCTGTCGCATTCGGTATACTGCTTACACTCGGCACAGTACTTGGAATCGCTCTGGCATTTCATGTTAAAGTACCAAGCCCGCTTGACATGGTTGAAGCCATCTATAGACCAATTACAACCTTTATTTCAACGATCTTGAAGGGATGAACGAGAGGAGAAATAAGAATGGGAAGTGGGGTACAGAGTAATATCAGCGTTCGTCAGTTTACAATTCTCGTCTTCTTATATTCTGTTGGAACTGCGGTTTTAGTTATCCCTTCAAGCTTGGCGGAAGAGGTGAAGCAGGATGCGTGGATTGCATCAATTATTAGCATTGGAATAAGCATGCTTCTTGTGAAGCTGTACAGCATCGTCGCACAGCATCATCCGAGAATGACACTTGTTGAAATGATTGAGAAGCGCTTTGGCAAATGGCTTGGGACAGCTATTTCGTGGTTCTTCGTTTTCTTTGCATTAATCACTTCATCGGAGCTGCTAAACTATATGGGCTTCTTCATGACAACTCAGATATTGCCCAATACTCCTATGATCGCTACGAACATCATATTCGCAATCATTGTTGTGATGGGCGTGCGCTTAGGTTTAGAGGTGCTTGCAAGGTCTGCGGAGATTCTATTTCCATACTTCATACTCTTGCTCCTTATTCTTCTTCTATGCACTACGCCACAGATCGATATACATAAGATTCAGCCCATCTTCGAGTCGAGTATGAAACCGATGATCCGTGCGACATTATTGTTCAGCAGTATATACTTGTTTCCAGCTGTCGTCTTCTTAATGATCTATCCGTCATCCACTCCAGAAGTGAGCAAAGCAACAAAAGCGTTCTATATCGGAGTGCTTCTAGCCGGTATTGTGTTGACAATCATTATCGCCTGTACGATCCTGGTTCTCGGAGCAGAGACAACTTCACGGCAATTATATCCGAGCTATGCACTGGCCAAACGAATAATGATTGGGTCTTTTTTTCAGCATGTCGAAGTAGTTGTAGCTGTCATGTGGCTCATTACCATTTACTTCAAAATGTCGATCTATTTTTACGTATCCTGTGTAGGTCTCTCACAGACATTGCGACTGCGCGATTACCGAATACTTGTATATCCGTTAAGTCTTCTATTAGTCGTCTTCTCCATTATTGTACATCCGTCCTCGGTGCACTACAACGACTACAATAAGACGGCCTGGATTCCGTTCGTTGCTACCTTCGGAATCTTAGTTCCGCTTCTGCTGCTCGCTGCATCTATTCGACACAAGCGGGCACAATCGAGAGAGGAATCATGTCATCAAGAGGGGAGTAAGGAGTAGGCAATATGGATACGGTCATGTTCTGTGATGCGCCATTGCCATCATGTTCTCACACCCATTTTCTGATATGAAACTACGAATTGTACAATCCATCGGTGAAGGAGAAGAAGGCTGTCTAACATCCGACTTTACATTGGTGGAATGATTTGTTATTATCTATCCCAATATCAGAAACGCGATGATGAGAAGAGTAAGGAAATATGCACATATACAGAGAGCTCCTGCAGCTGAGAAGGAGCAATGAGCTGTTTCCCGAACCAAGCCTCTGAGCAGCATGCCGGATTCGTACAACTGTGGGATGGCATGACGGGAGCTCCCGTTATAGAGCTAGAGTATAAGCATGCTTCTTATGCCGTACTTGATGAGATTAATATGGCGACATATTAATGAACCCGGGGTGGTACCACGATAACTTCGTCCCCAAGACTTAACGTCTTGGAGGTGAGGTTTTTTTATTGCGTTTTTTTAGATATGGGCTCACACTCGATTCACCCCAACAAGTTCATGAGGAGGCGTCGCCATGAATCAAGATACTGCATATTCAACGGACCATTATTTATACAGACTCATACACGGGGAACAAGAAGCTTCGCCGTTCAGTCGAAGCATGTGCACGCGGTTCCCCCCAGAGCCGAATGGCTATCTCCACATTGGGAGCGCCTATGCCATTCACACAAGCTATATGCTTGCGAAGCAGTATGGAGGCTTGTTTCATCTGCGATTCGATGACACGAATCCTCTGAAGGAGGAGATCCATTACGTTCACTCCATCATTGAGGATATGAAATGGCTTGGATATGATCCCGATTATATTTATTATGGATCGGACTATTCGGAGCAGATTTACCAAGCGGCTGTGACCTTAATTAGGAAAGGGAAGGCATATGTCTGCGATCTTGCGCCAGACGAGGTGGCGGATTATCGGGGGACGTTGACAGAGCCTGGCCGAAATAGCCCTTATCGCAGCCGCACGATACAAGAGAACTTGGAGCTATTTACTAACATGAGACAAGGAGACTTTCCTACCGCATCTAAAGTGCTCCGCGCCAAGATCGATATGAGCTCGCCGAACATGAATTTGCGGGATCCGATTTTATATCGAATTATTCATGCTGCGCACTATCGAACATTGGATAACTGGTGTATATACCCGATGTATGATTTTGCACATCCGATTCAAGACGCCATCGAAGGCATCACGTACTCGTTATGCTCGATTGAATTCAAAGACCATCGTCCTCTGTACGAGTGGGTTCTCCGCGAACTCGAAGTTCCAGAGCCTCCAAGGCAGCGCGAATTCGGACGTTTGAATCTCACGGGTGTCGTAACAAGCAAGCGTTACTTGCGGCAGTTAGTCGAGGAGAGACTCGTTGAGGGCTGGGACGATCCAAGATTGCCAACGATTCGCGGCCTTCGTAGAAGAGGGTACACGTCAGAGAGTATACGTGCATTCATCGAAGAGATCGGCAGCATTCGGATCGAGAGCACCGCGAATATCTCGCTGCTGGATCATTGCGCAAGACAGGATCTTCAAGACCGAACTAGCGGCATCATGGCAGTACTGCACCCGTTAAAGGTTGTCATAACAAACTATCCAGAGGATAAAGTAGAATGGCTGCAATTGGAGAACAATCCTCATAATGAGCAGTTGGGCCAACGGGAGGTTCCCTTTTCGAGAACCATTTATATCGAGCGAGATGATTTTCTAGAGCAACCACCAAGCCAATTCCACCGACTACGTCCAAATGGTGAGGTTCGATTGAAGGGTGCTTATTTTATCCGGTGTGATGAAGTTATCAAAGATCCAGCAACCGAAGAAATTACAGAACTTCGATGCACATACGATCCGGTCACGAAGAGCGGCACAGGCTATACTGGACGGAAAGTGAAGGGAACCATTCACTGGGTGTCTGCTGCTCATGCTGTGGAGGCTGTCGTGCATTTGTACGAGAACCTCTTGCTAGAAGAGTCTGTACCGAAGGATAACGAAATCATCTGGACTGACCGAATCTGCCCAGACTCACATACTCGTATCTCTAACGTTATGTTGGAGCCTTGGGCAGCACAAGCTCTAACAGAACAGCGATTCCAGTTTATCAGACATGGTTATTTTGCCAGAGAGCAAGGTAGCGAAAACCAACTTCTCGAATTTCACCGGATCGTACCGTTGAAGGATTCATGGGTCAAGAAATAGGCTCTGTATGGAGCGAATCACTTGAATGCCACTCGTGCTGTATAATCTGCTTGTCATTTCATTGCTGTGAAGACGTTTGATGTGGATCCTCATGGCGATATAACAGTATATATCTTTGCTTTTCAGCGAAGATGTATTATTTATCGGTGAATATGAACGAAAAAATGAAGAAAGAGCTCTCTCGAAGCAACACATTCGGGAGAGCTTACTTTATTGCTGTGATTTATCCAGACTGTACTCCTTGGAGATCTGTATGGCTTTTCTTTGACCGTTGGAACAATTGCTTCAAGCTGTCAAAATTGATAATGGCTGTGCCGACAATAATGATTACTGCGCCAACAGCCGATACCCATGTGATCCTCTCCCCATAGAATAATACGCCAACCACGAGCGCGAGCATCGGAGATACGTACAGCCAAGTAGAAGCAAATATTGGCGTCGTCTTGGCGACAAGCCAATAGAACAGACTATGCCCAATCATCGAACCAATCACAATTAAATAAAGCAATGAGCCAAGTGCGCGACCAGATAGCATATTCCCAAAGTTCCAATCCTCCGTAAATACGGATAGTGTAAGCAGTAAAACTCCTCCATATATCATCTGAACCGCATTAAGTGCAAATGGTGACGTAGATGAAAAGCGCTTCGCAACCCGTTTAGAGTAAATTGCACCCCCTGCATAGAATAATTGACCTAAGATAATAACGATGCTGCCGACAATTACCCATACACTTGCCGATACTGAGATCCCAGGTACAAGCATAAGAACAACTCCTAGAAATCCTATGACACAACCTAGTAAAGCGTGAATGGTGGGTTTGTGGCGCATGAAGACCATCTGCAGCACAAGTATTAGAATGGGCGCTGTAGCTGACAGAATCGCTGCGATCCCCGAAGCAACGAATTGTTCTCCCCAATATAGAGCAGCAAAGGTGCCGAATGTAAGACCTATCCCTGTAAGGAGCGAATCTTTGTGTAATAACAAGGACAGGCTTGCCTTCTTCCTCCATAGCATCCAACTGAACAATAGGATTCCAGCAATGAAAAATCGAAGCCCCCCTGACAGGAAAGGCGGGGCAGAGGCGTCCACACCAATTTTCACCGCCAGGAAGGTTGTGCTGAAGATGAGACAAACGAGCACATAATTGAAGATAACCATGGTTTCTCCTCCTTTTGGATAGATCATACACGCTATGGGATAGGACAGATTACTGCAAATAGAACAGATTACTCCGATACGTTAATCAATGGAAGGAAGATAAGATGTATGCATGTCCATACGATGAGAGCAAGTGTATTAACAAGCAGTATCCAGCTTTCTATCGTTTCATTGGATGCAAACACGATGTTGGTTTCCCATCGTCATCATAGGAGTACACGTTTGTTATGACGCGTAGAAACGGAACATACTTTATGTCTTTACCTTGCGTTTTTTACCCAATCATTTCTTTCATATGTTCATATAATTATAGGGTAATTGAAAATACAACTTGCGGGAGGGATTTCATTTGTCACAATCTAATATCCCCAATATTACTCCTATTATTTCTGTAACTAGAGACGATGCAATCAATTTATTATTGTCTTCTATAGCTTTGGAAGAGCTCGGATTAAGCCACATTATTAATGCCGAAGGTGAAAAAATTCAGTTTGCTTTAGGTACTCTACCAGGTGTTACTTCTCCACCAGCTACAATTAGCGACATTTTACTTGTAAACCAAAGTGTAAGAGATACAATTCGAGACTTAACCAAAAAAGAATTTCTTCTGCAGTCTAAACTAGACAGCATCTTGTCTACACCGATATCTGTTGGTCCAACAGGTCCGACAGGCCCTACCGGCCCTAGTACTGGCGTTACTGGAACTACAGGCGCAACAGGTGCTGCTGGCGCAACAGGTGCTACTGGAGCTACCGGTGCAACTGGCGGTGCTGGAGCTACCGGCGTAACAGGTGCTACTGGAACTACAGGCGCAACAGGTGCTGCTGGCGCAACAGGTGCTACTGGAGCTACCGGTGTTACTGGCACAACTGGAGTTCCTGGTACAGGAGCCATTATCCCATTTGCTTCCGGTGTACCTGTACTTTTGACCACGCTCGCAGGCGGATTGGTAGGAACAGGCGGATTGATTGGATTTGGAAACTCTGCACCGACCGTAAGTGCATTAGGTGCAACAATTGATCTTACAGGAGCGGCAGGTTTGCTTCTGAACATGGCATTCTCGATGCCACGTAATGGCATAATTACGTCTATTTCTGCTTACTTCAGTACGACAGCAGCCCTAAGCCTTATTGGAGCAACTGCAACGATTCAGGCCCAATTGTGGCAATCGACTACTCCGAACAACACATTCACTCCAATTCCAGGAGCTATCGTTACATTAGCACCATCACTTACTGGAATCGTAGCAATTGGTGCAATCTCACATGGAGTAACGACAGGATTAGCTATACCTGTAACAACAGAGACTCGCTTGTTAATGGTCTTCTCGGTTACTACAACAGGCCTTACATTGGGTACTGTTGTTGCAGGATATGCAAGTGCTGGTGTAGCAATTACGTAATCACGAAGATGAAACAATAAACATCATGCATTGGAGCGGCAGTGATACACTTTTAGTCAATGGTGTGGGAGCTGCCGCTTCTTTACTTTGTTCATGTTAATCCATTTCCAGTTCGATCAAACGATTCACATTTCATCCGCTTTATTCTTTTAAAGGTCATCTGCCAGATCTTCAAAGTTTAGTTCACGTAAGAATCTATCAGCAATTCAATATCAAATTGTGTTAATTTGTTTGTTCTGAACCTACATATTGAACAGGAGGAAAAACAAAATATTGTTCGTTTACTCAACAACACAATTATTTCTCTCCCGGGATCAAGAAAAATCCGTTTACTGGCATAATCAATCCGTTTCGCGGTAGCAGGATCAATCCTTTTTCTTATACCATCTATAGGGAATCATCCGAACAAGAGGTATGGGAGAGGAGGGCCATTCAAGATGGCTAGAATTCGATTTAGCGTATTTTTCAGTGTATTTGTCTCGATGGTTGCGTTAATGATCATTGCGCCGGTCATGCCGCCGCTCATTCGTGAATTGGGATTAAGTGAGGTGCATTCAGGCATCATTATTTCATTAGGCTCTGTCGCCATGGCTGTTATGGCTCCTGTATGGGGACGACTCAGTGATCTCAAAGGGAGAAAGCCGGTTATCTTAATTGGCTTCATCGGAATGTTCATCAGTTATGTCATATTCACTGCAACGATGTATGCTGGATTACATGGAGGAATAGCAGGGGGCTTACTCCTTGGACTTCTAATCGCGGCACGCGCCATGGTTGGCATGTTCATTCCAGCTGTACCTTCATCCGCACAGGCGTATATGGCTGACGTAACCGATGAGAAGGGGCGTTCTTCAGGCATGGCCCTTATAGGGGCAGCAAATGGGCTTGGCCTTGTGCTCGGCCCTGCAATAGCTGCTGTATTCGCATTTATTGGTCTGATATGGCCGCTGTACATTGGAGCATTACTACCACTTATTGCATTCTTTGTCGTGCTCATGTTGGTTCCTACTCATAAGCAGTTGAATCACATCAAACCGCCCAAAGTTAGTCCGTTCCAGAAAGGGATACCCCTTAACTTAATGGCCGGGATGATTACCATGCTCAGTATCATTACGCTGCAGGTAATTGGCGGCTTTTATTTTCAAGACCAGCTTGCACTCACTACGCAAGAAACTGCCCGCATGGTATCCATGGGATTAATGCTAACAGGATTCGCAATGATTTTGACGCAGGGCATTCAAATGAAATCATCGAAGCTGCATCCCAAGCAGCTGCTGCTCATCGGATCGCTGCTCCTTCTATGCAGTATCGCACTGTTCTTGTTTATTAATAGCTTGCTCAGCTACTATATCGCGTTCTCCCTGTTCGGAGTAGGTGCAGGATTGTTGATGCCGGGCTTCATGACAGGCGCATCGCTTGCGGTATCGAGTGAACAACAGGGAGGGGTTGCAGGACTTATTGCGGCCGTACAAGGAATTTCTGCGGTAATTGCACCTATTCTAAGCACAATGCTGTATCGGCTGGATAAGCATGTTCCATTTGCAATCATGGGTGTACTCGTTCTTATATTGAGCATTACTATGGTTGCTGTAATGAATAAGCCGGCCATAAGCAATTCAGCTATCGAGAAATAAAATATGACTCTAACCGTAGTTAATAAACAGCTAATAATAACAAGAACGGCAAGAAGACAAGTGAAATGATAAAAAGAGATTTTTATTTTTAATTCATTGATAATGATAATCATTTGCTTTAACATGAAGACATATACATGGATTTGCCCGATTTGGACTAACCATTGGGGGACGGCACAACAGGTTCGTCATATCTAAGCTGCTAGGTTTCATGGGAATATAACGACACAGGATTGCTTTGGTCATGTACCCAAACTTATATAGACATGGAGTGGAGGAGAAGGTCTTGAAACTGCACATCGAGTCCCGCGACTTAGGCGATACATTCGGAGATTTCATAGATATCACCCCTTCACTTCGGGCAAATGATCAGAAGCGCATCTATTCCATTCCGACACCTAGCGGAACAGGGCAGCTACAGCGATTTCTCTTAAGAAAAGGGCTAGAAATCAATTTTTTCGACGCAGAATTTCATCGTCCGGTAACGATGGACGTCGATATTCATTATCCTCATCTTGAAATTTCATATACGACTTCTGGCAGCGGCAGCTGGTCAGCGTCATCGCAAGAATTTGCAATGACCCCGGGTATGTCCTCGCTCATCTATGTCCAGGAGGCCAATATGGTTGCACAGCTTCACCCTAATGAACAGATGCAGCACATGGAGCTTCGAATCGATCTCAGGTGTTTCAATCACGAACTTCCTGAGCTTGAACGATTGACGAGCAGGTCCGTCTACTGTAAGCAAACGGCAGGCTCAGCCCAAATCCCATTGCTTGTAGAACAGATGAAGCAGTGTCCTTATCAAGGATCGCTCCAAAGGCTGTATTTGGAAGGGAAGGCGCTTGAGCTGCTAGCATTTCATTTAGATGGCCTGGAAGAGAAGGAGTCAGCACAACAGATCACTTCCAAGCTGACTGCCGACGATATTCAATGTCTGTATGAAGCGAAAGATATCTTGACAAGAACGTGGAGGCAGCCTCCCAGCCTGCTTGGGCTTGCGCGCTTAACAGGACTTAATGATTACAAGTTGAAGCTAGGTTTCAAGGCATTATTTGGGACTACCGTATTTGGTTACGTACGGGAACTGCGCATGAATGAAGCAAGACGAGTACTGGAACGAGGGGAAGCCAATGTAAGCCAGACGGCCATGATGGTTGGATATCATAATGTCAGCCATTTTGCTTCTCTCTTCCGGAAAACCTATGGCTACAACCCAAGTGAATGCGGACGATTAACCGCATCAACTTCACGGCATGAACTGCACAAGATTTGAGGCAGAATGACTAGGGATTGGTTCGGAATAATTATTGATGGTTTTTAGGATTCATGTCTGAGACGCCTGCTTCAATACTGGCTGGATCACGATTGCTGTAACTCCCCATGGTATGGTCGTACATGTGCTAAACTAGAACAAATTGCTCCAAATAGAACAGATTGAAGATGGGTGTAGTACAATATAAGTTCAGATGGGAAAGGAGGCGTTCCGATGCGATCCAAGCAAATATACGATTACATATTGACGAATATTGAACGAGGAGAGTGGGAGGCTCATGATAAGCTCCCTTCGGTACGATCCCTTGCCGCTGAACTCGGGGTGAATCGCTTAACCGTGTTCAAAGTCTACAAATTGTTGAAGCAGCACGGTGTGGCCTATGTCAAGGAGAAATCCGGCTACTACGTAAGCCCATCGAAGTCAGCAGTTGAACCAGATTATTTCAATAGTAAGAACAGCTCAACAGCTATACAGTTAACAAGCAATCTGTCCGATATTCACCGAGTCGCAGCTAATTATCAATTTTCCCAAGCCCTTATCGATCCGAATTTACTGCCAAATCTGTTCCTGTCCGAATATGTAAAGAAAGTATTCGACAAGTACCCCAAGCTCATGGGGAGCTATTCCACACCGCAAGGGGACGAGGAACTGCGTGATGGGCTGTGTCAATATTTCATGCGGCAATATCGAGTCGATCTGAATATTGACGAAATTCTGATCACAACAGGTGCGCAGCAGGCGATTGATCTCCTTGCCAGAATTCTAATTAGACCGCTCGATGCCATACTAGTAGAGCGTCCAACATACAGCGCTGCGATTGACATCTTCCGAGGGCATGGCGCTCGATTGGTACCGGTGGAGTTCACGCCGGAGGGGTACGATTTGGAAGCGATAGAAAAGCTGATGAAGCAGCATCGTCCGCGAATGTTCTATATGAACCCAACGTTCCATAATCCGACGGGTTATACGCTTCCGCCGTCCCAGCGCAAGCAGCTTGTAGAATTGGCTGAGCGGTATCGTTGCATGCTTGTGGAAGATGATGCATTTCATGATATTTATTTCGATGAGGTGCCGCCGCAGCCTTTATTCATGTATGATACCTATGGATGGGTTGTCTATCTGCGAAGCTTCAGCAAGTATGTCGCTCCTGGTTTGCGCATATGCGCGGTGTTCGCTCGCAAATCGATGATCGAACCGCTGATCACAGCCAAATCGCTTGCAGATAACGGAACACCACTCGTCACACAAAAAATATTTCTTCATTATTATCAATCTGAACGGATGCAGCAGCACCTAGAGAAGTTGCGGATCGCGCTGCAAATTAGACGGGACGTATTGGAAGAGGAACTATCGGCAGCCCCCATTGATTGGAGATGGACAACGCCGCAAGGCGGATTGAACATATGGCTTCATCTGCCAAGCGACATTTCCTGTGACGCACTCCTGCACAACTGCTTCCAGCAATCTATTTCCTTTGTCCCTGGTCATATATGTGATCCGCTGAACGACATGCAATCTTGGATTCGTCTAAGCTATTCACTCATGAATGAGATCCAAATACGAGAGGGAATTCAGCAGCTAGCACAAATCGCCCAGCGAGTAGCGACAACCGATTCACAACCGCTGTTTAAACCGAAATAATCCGAATCCTGAAAGGAGAATGGTATAATGAAAAAATACATTATTTTCGGTGCAAGTAAGGGACTAGGTGATGCATTCGTAAAAGGTCTGCCGAAGCAAGGAGATCAAGTGTCGGTTGTCTCGCGTAATCGTCCGTCCAGCTTAGATCTGGAAGATGGGGTCAAGCGAATCTGGATTCAGGCTGACCTGTCGCAGCATGAGGTTTCCTCCCGTATAGCGAATGCAGTTGCAGAAGATGTGATTGATGTAATCATATACAATGTGGGCATTTGGGAACAGGACGGTTTTGAAGACGATTACAATTTCGAC
>NZ_JMDX01000111.1:0-18856 GCF_000935845.1 Paenibacillus sp. E194 | reverse complement strand
ACTGTGCCTCGGAGGCGCCGGGGTCGCCCGCGGATACTGGGCACGCGAAGAGCTGACCAGGGAGAAGTTTGTCGATCATCCGTACCTCCCCGGGGAGCGGATCTACCGGACGGGCGATTTGGCCCGCTGGCTGCCAGATGGTAGACTGGAGCATTTAGGACGGATCGACCATCAGGTGAAGATCCGCGGGTACCGGATCGAACCGGGCGAGATCGAAGCACATCTGCTGCGAATCGACGGCGTTAAGGAAGCGGTCGTAACCGTTGCCGCTGGGGAAATGCAGGAACTGTGCGCCTATGTAACGGGCAGCGGTGAGCTCACGGCGCAGGCGATGCGGAGCAAGTTGGCGGCGGGCCTTCCGTCATATATGATCCCTTCGCACTTTGTTCGCCTAGAGAAGATGCCGCTCACGCCAAACGGGAAGCTGGACCGCAAGGCACTGCAAGCGCCGGAAGGGACGCTGAGTACGGGAACGGAGTATATAGCGCCGCGCACGACGACGGAAGCGAAGCTGGCGCAGCTATGGCAAGAGGTGCTGGGACTGGAGCGTGTCGGCATTCACGATAACTTCTTTGACATCGGGGGCCACTCGCTCCGGGCGATGACGCTTGTATCGCGCATTCATCAGACGCTGGAGGCGGAGATTCCGTTAAGAGACGTGTTCCGTTGTCCGACAGTCGAAGAGATGGCGCAGGCGATCTCCGGGTTGGAGCAGAAGGAGTATGCAGCTATTCCTCTCATCGAAGCAAGGGACTACTATCCGGTGTCCTCGGCACAGAAACGGATGTACATTTTGCAGCAGATCAACGGGGCAGAGCAGAGCTACAACATGCCGGGCATGCTAATACTTGAAGGAACGCTAAACCGCAATCGCTTCGAAGAGGCATTCCGCAGTCTCATCGCTCGTCATGAGACGCTGCGCACAGGCTTCGAGATGGTGCAAGGTGAGCCGATGCAACGCGTGTACGAGACGGTCGACTTTGAAGTAGCTTTTTCACAGGCTGGCTGGAATGAGGAAGAGACCATTATACGCGACTTCGTGCAGCCGTTCGACTTAAGCAAAGCGCCTCTGCTGCGGGTCGGTTTGATCGAATGGGCAGCGGATTGCCATTTGCTGATGTTTGACATGCATCACATCGTTTCCGATGGCATATCCATGGACATTTTGGTTGAGGAGTTTGTCCGCTTGTACAGCGGTGAGGAACTGCCTTCGCTGCGCATTCAGTACAAAGATTACGCAGTGTGGCAGCAATCTGAGGCCCAGAAAGAACAAATGAAACAGCATGGCTCTTATTGGATGAAAGCATTAGGCGGAGAACTGCCTGTGCTGGAAATGCCAACAGATTATGTACGTCCTGCGATACAGAAATACGAGGGCAGCTCTCTGGAATTCAAGATCGACTCAAAGCAAAGGGATGCATTGCACCAACTTGCCGCCCGAAACGGCGTGACGCTATATATGGTGTTGCTGGCCGTCTATAAAGCTTTTTTGCATAAATATTCGGGGCAGGAAGACATCATCATCGGTGTGCCGATTGCGGGGAGAACCCACAGCGACTTGCAAGGTTTGATAGGTATGTTTGTCGGGACATTGGCCATCCGCAGCTATCCAGCGGGAGAGAAGCCGTTTCTGTCTTATTTGAAAGAAATCAAGGAAACGATGCTGAGCGCCTATGAACACCAGGACTACCCGTTCGAAGAACTGATTGAACAGGTGCAAGTCAATCGAGACTTGAGCCGCAACGCGATCTTTGACACGATGTTTGTTTTGCAAAATAAAGAAAGCAAGCCGTTTGAACTCGATCAGCTCCTGATGAAGCCATATAATACCGAGCATAAGACAGCAAAATTTGATTTAACCTTGCAGGCTGTGGACGAAGAAGCCGGAATAGCTTTCCATTTGGAATACGCAACTTCATTGTATAAGCTTGAAACCGTGCAACGGTTTGCGAGACACTTTGTGCAGTTGATCGCCTCAGTGATCGAAAATCCGCAGGCGAGCCTTGCAACGCTGCAAATCGTGGCGGATGAAGAACGAGTGCAGCTGATCAGTTTGTTTAACGATACCCAATTAACGTATCCTCGAGAGCTTGCGATCCATCAATGGTTTGAGGAGCAGGCCGAACGAACGCCACATGTACCTGCCGTTTTATTCGGGGAGAAGCAATGTTCCTATGGAGAGTTGAACGAGAAAGCAAATCGTTTGGCGCGGACGTTGAGAAGGGCCGGGGTAGAAGCAGAACAGTTGGTAGCCATTGCGGCTGAACGTTCTATTGAGATGATTGTCGGTATACTGGCAATCCTGAAAGCGGGAGGAGCCTATGTGCCGATCGACTCTCAATATCCGGAGGAACGCATACGTTACATGATGCAGGATGCAAATATTCGCGTACTGCTAATTCAGAGCCATTTACAACAAACTGCCTTTGCTGCTGAGAAGGTTGTGCTTCTCGATGACGAGCTAGCTTACGACCAAGATGGTACCAATCTGAAGTCGCTCACAGGGCCGACTCATCTGGCGTACGTCAACTATACTTCGGGCTCTACAGGAACTCCCAAAGGAGTCTGCGTTACACAGCGCGGGGTTGTACGTCTTGTTGCCCAAGCAAGTTACGTAGACATCTGTGAAAGTGATGTCTTTTTGCAAGGGTCAACCATTTCCTTCGATGCTGCGACATTTGAGATTTGGGCCAGCTTGCTGAATGGAGCGTCTTTAGCGCTCATGCCTCCAACCAGCTTGTCGCTGGAAGATTGGACGCAAGCGATTCGGAAGTATCAGGTCACGATTGTATGGCTAACGGCAGGATTGTTTTCGGTAATGGCTGAACATCAACTCGAAGGATTGGCAGGGGTCAAGCAATTGCTCGTGGGGGGCGATATTGTATCGAAACCGCATGTGAAAAAAGTTTTGGAACGCTACCCGAACCTGCGATTAATCAACGGGTACGGCCCGACGGAAAACACAACGTTTACATGCTGCCATACGATCAGCTTGGAGGATATGGATCGATCTACCATTCCGATCGGTCGTCCAATCAGCAATACACAAGTGTATGTGCTGGATCGAGCAGGCATGTTGTTGCCTCTGGGCGCGGTGGGAGAACTGTATGCGGCTGGAGAAGGCGTAGCTCGAGGTTATTTGAATCTGCCTGAACTTACAGCGGAGAGGTTTGTAGACAATCCGTTTACACCAGGTGGAAAAATGTACCGAACAGGCGATCTCGCTCGCTGGTTGCCAGACGGTACCCTCGAATACGTGGGACGAACGGATCAACAGGTAAAAATTCGCGGGTACAGGATCGAAGTTGGAGAAATCGAGGCGTTGCTTGGACAAATCGATGCTTTGCGCGAAGCCGTTGTGATCGCAAGGACTGCTGAAAACGGAGAACGGCAGCTATGTGCGTATGTTTTAGCTGATCGGAAACTGGCTGCAGGCGAACTGCGAGAACACTTAGCTCAGCGATTGCCAAATTATATGATTCCTGCGTACTTCGTGCAGATCGATCGGATACCGCTGACGGCAAATGGTAAAATCGATCGAAAAGCGCTGCCGGCGCCGGAAGAAAACCTTCTGGCTGCGGCTGAATATGCAGCGCCCCGAACTCGCGTCGAAGCGCAGCTCGTGAACATTTGGAAAGAAATACTTGGTCTTGACCGCGTAGGTGTGCGCGACAACTTTTTTGAAATCGGCGGTCACTCTTTGCGCGCTACGACCATGGTGAGCCGTCTGCACAAAGAACTGCAAGTGAACGTACCGTTGCGGGATGTATTCCGGTTCTCTACCATCGAGCTGCTTGCCGAGGCCATAGCAGATAGAGAGCAGCAGACGTTCACTGCTATCGAACCTGTCGAAGAGCAGGCGTATTATGCAGTGTCTTCCGCGCAAAAGCGGCTGTATATCTTGCACCAGCTCGAAGAAACGGGACTGAGCTACAATTTGCCTATAGTGCTGGAACTTCAAGGAGCGCTTGACCGACAGCGGTTTGAATCCGCGCTTCACAAGCTCATTGCCCGTCACGAGACGCTGCGCACAAGCTTTCACATGGCAGAAGGCGAGCCTGTACAATGTGTTCATCATGAGGTTGGCTTTACTGTGGAATACGTGCAAGCAAGCGAAACGGAAGCCGCGGAAGCCGTTCGTACCTTTATTCGCGCTTTTCATCTGGAGCTGCCGCCGATCTTACGCGTCGGGCTGATAGAGCTTACGTCTGAACGCCATTTGTTCGTGCTCGACATGCACCACATCATTTCCGATGGCGTATCGATAGGCATTTTGGTAGATGAATTTGCTCGCTTGTATGAAGGGGAAGAACTTCCGCCTCTGCGTATTCAATACAAAGACTACGCGGCATGGCAGCAGTCCGAGACGCAAATAAAGCGCAAGCAGCAGGAGGAGGCCTATTGGTTGAATATGTTCAGCGGGCCTATTCCTGTTCTGGAGCTGCCAACCGATTATGTCCGGCCTGTGGTGCAAAGCTTCCAGGGAGAAGCGATGTCATTTATGCTTGGGAATCCGTTGAGCCAGCGCTTGAAACGGATAGCAGCAGAAACCGGATCGTCTCTGTATATGGTACTGCTGGCGATATATACAACCTTGCTGCATAAATATTCGGGTCAAGAGGATATTGTTGTTGGTACGCCGATTGCAGGCAGATCACATAATGACTTGGAGTCACTGGTGGGTATGTTTGTGGGCACGCTAGCGATACGCAGCTATCCGGCAGGCAACAAAACATTTTTATCGTATGTAGAAGAAATAAAAGAAACGATGCTTGATGCCTACGAGCACCAAGGCTATCCATTTGAAGAATTGGTAGAGAAGGTGCAGGTCAAAAGGGACAGAAGCCGCAACCCGATATTCGATACGATGTTCGTTCTGCAAAATATGGAACAAAGAGATTTGCAAATCCAGAGCTTGCACATCCAGCCCTATGCAATCGAACATTCCGTAGCGAAGTTTGATCTCACCTTCCAACTGGTAGAGGTGGAGAACGGAATCTCGTGCAGCATCGAGTACGCTTCCTCCTTGTTCAAACGAGAGACCATTGCGCGGATGGCGAAACACTTCGAGCAGTTGATTCATGCGGTTACGGCAAATCCTCAGGCACAGATTGCGTCATTAGAGATCCTAACTGCGGAAGAGCGCGCACAGCTTGAGGCACGTAATGCCACAGCTTCGGAATATCCTCGAGAAGCAACGGTATACCAATTGTTCGAGCGGCAGGCGGAAAAAACGCCAGAAGCGGTAGCCATCATTCATGAAGAAGAGCAAGTGACATACAGTGAGCTGAATGCCCGTTCCAATCGCTTGGCAAGGACATTGCGGGCAGCCGGCGTACGAGCGGATCAATTTGTCGGCATTTTGGTGGATCGGTCGGTGGAAATGATCGTCGGCATACTAGGTGTGCTAAAAGCCGGAGGAGCTTACGTGCCGATTGATCCGGAGTACCCGGAACAACGTATTTGTTACATGCTGGAGGACTCCGGTTCGCAGGTGCTTCTCACGCAGCATCATTTACGGGCTCGCGTACAGTTTGAAGGAAAGCTTATCGATCTAAACGATCAGGCTGCCTACAGCGAAGATGAATGGAATCTCGATCCGGTATCAAGCGCCAACGACCTTGCTTATGTGATTTATACATCAGGAACGACAGGAAATCCGAAGGGAGCAATGATTACTCATCAGGGCCTGACGAATTATTTATGGTGGGCGAAAAAGGTATATGCTGCCGGGGAAAGGTTGGATTTCCCGCTGTACTCTTCCATTTCCTTCGACTTGACGGTGACATCCGTATTTACGCCTTTGCTTACAGGCAGTCTGATTCGGATTTATAGCGGGGAAGACAAAGCGCTATTAATTGAGCGGATTGTAACGGATAATCAAGTCAACATTGTCAAGCTGACGCCAGCTCATTTACGTTTGATCAAGGAATTGAAGGTCACGCTCGGATCGAGCATCCGAAAGCTGATTGTCGGTGGAGACAATCTTGGCACAGATCTGGCGAGAAGCATCCATGACCAATTTGGCGGAGAAATCGAGATATTCAATGAATATGGCCCGACAGAAACGGTTGTCGGCTGCATGATTTATCGATACGATCCGGCAACAGATACAAGCGGTTCGGTTCCCATTGGCGTACCGGCTGCGAATGTCAGCATCTATTTGCTCAACTCGGATGGCAAGCAAGTTCCAATAGGGGTACCAGGAGAAATCTATATTGCTGGAGATGGAGTAGCGAGAGGGTACCTCAACCGCTCCGATTTGACGGCAGAGAAGTTCGTAGACCATCCACTCGCTCCTGGAAAGCGGATGTACCGCACAGGAGACTTGGCAAAAATGCAGGATAATGGAAACTTGGAATATTTGGGTCGTGCAGATGACCAAGTGAAATTACACGGTTTCCGCATCGAGCTGGGCGAAGTGGAAGCCGCTCTGACGAAAGTGAAGGAGGTGAAGGAAGCGGCGGTCATCGTTCGCGAAAATGGAGCGAAGGAGAAGAGTCTATTCGCATATGTCGTAGCGGATACTGAGCTAGTGGCCGGAGCACTGCGGAGAGCCTTATCCAAGCAGCTCCCAGCCTATATGATTCCGACCCGATTCGTGCAGCTGGATATGCTGCCGCTTACAGCCAATGGCAAAGTCGATCGCAGAGGCTTATCTCATATACAGCTCAATGAGCCTCTTCAAGCAAATTATACAGCACCAAGAAATGCGTTAGAACAAGCGCTTGCCGACATTTGGCAGGAGATTCTCGGCTTAGAGAGAATCGGCATTCACGATAACTTCTTCGATATTGGCGGACATTCTTTGAAGCTGATTCAAACGATTGGTGAAGCACGCCGTAGATTGGACGTTGATATATCGTTTAGTGCCGCCTTCGCTTACCCGACGGTTATGGAACTCGCTGATTACCTTCAAAGCGGAAGCAGCTCAGACGATCTAGTGAAGCAGCCAACTGAAGGAGTGTCCGTGTGGAACGAAAACAATGCAAACGGCATAACCTTGCATTGTTTCCCGCCTATCGTCGGGTTTGGTCAAGTATTCACGATGCTGGCGACATTACTGCGAGATACGGCTGCTATATATGCCTATGATTTTATTAGCTGCGAAGATGTAGTCTCATACTTTGCACAAAGCGTTCACAAGCTGCAGCCTCAGGGTCCGCTTTATTTGTTGGGTTACTCTGCCGGAGGCAACCTGGCGTTTGAAGTGGCCAAGCAGTTGGAACAACAAAATCGCGAGGTAGCCGGCATCATTATGCTTGATGCCTACCCAAGAGATTCGCATATCTTGGACATGCCGCAAGAAGAGTACCTGGAGACGCTGCAAGAAGAAATTTCTCTATTTCTACGTTATGTTCCAGGACTAGACGCAGAAGAAGTGAGACAAAACATAACGGCTTACAAGAATTGGATCGATAATATGGCAACGACAGGAGAAGTTCGGGCAGACATTTATCTGATTCAATCGTCAGAAGCAACAGGCGAAGAAGAACGCGGATGGACGTCATGGAGCGAGTTAACAACTGGACAGTTGCACTTCTATTCAGGAGACGGCAAACACGAGCAGATGCTGGAAAGAGACTATGCCCCAATAAACGCATCGCTCATAAAAGCGATTTTGGAAAAATCCAAAGCTTACAAGTAAAGAAAAAAAGGTTGACCATTGCATGT
Source organism: Paenibacillus sp. E194 (assembly GCF_000935845.1). NCBI lineage: Bacteria > Bacillati > Bacillota > Bacilli > Caryophanales > Paenibacillaceae > Paenibacillus > Paenibacillus sp. E194. Next base: position 11,182 of record NZ_JMDX01000111.1, on the reverse strand, counting down.
AAACGGGTACCCATAGACAGGACACTAAGAGAAAAAAGGTGTTCAGGCTGTGGGTATCTTTTCGTATAATGAAGTAAACATGAAGGGGATGACATGAATTTCCTCCTGAGTTGAATTTCCTTATTAGGGAACCCTCTTTTGGATTCAATATGTCAGAAATGACATTTCATTTTCATGAGTTCGTAACACAATCACTTTCCGATAAGACTATAGTTAGGATGAGAATTGGCTTAAACTATGAGATAGAAAACATGTGGTTAATTCATGGTACAAGGAGAGGATCCAACATGAAGTTTACATCTACTAAAAAAGTTTGGGCTGCCTTTGCAGTTGCGGGGGTTAGCGGAATTGGTGCGTCTTTGGTGAACTCTTCGGTTTTACCGGTACAGCAGGTTGAAGCTGCAGCCGCAAGCCAAGATAACTACGCTTCCGAACATGCACTCCAAACGTTAATGAGCTTTTATAAACAAGCGTTGGAAGGAAAATTTCCGGGAGCAGTAAGCAACCTGACGGTTGGAAAAAGCACCAGAAAAGATGTCTTTAAAGCCATCGGCGATCCTGAACAACCCCGAGAAGACGTAAACGGTTATGACGTATACAGCGCTAACATGGGTAACCCCGGTTATGCCATCACCTATCAATCCGATAAAATTCGCGAAATCCGTTACTTCGGTACCAATGTTGAGAGCCAAACCAATATTGGCGGCATTACGATGAGCATGGTGAAGCAGCATTGGTTTACACCTAATTCCACAACGGCGATTAAGAACGGAAAAACGAAGCAGACCAAGCTCACATATATCCGCGGAGATTATAAAGTCGAGTTTATTTTCAACAGCAGCACCAATTTGGATCATATTAATCTGTTAGTCAAATGAGGATTTTACAAAAACCCTGAATTTGTTTCCAGTAGCTGCTAGTTTATATTCATTGTAGCGTTACATGGAAATGCTCTTAAGCTTTTTCAATACAAAAGGTTCAAAGAACTCGGTGATGAACTCATCGAGTTCTTTTTTTTGAATGTACGACTTAAGGATGGAGCTTCACCTGATACTGACCAAGCAGAGTATGACAGATATTGAGGGGTGTCCCAATCGTGCTCCAGATTTACTTAATTGGATCAAAACATAAACGAGACTCCTACAATTTAGTAGATTATATTTTCAATTGTAAGGGAAGAGTCATTCATTTATCCAAAGGGAACGATGTGGAAGGCGCCATCTAATTGCTGAAAGATTCCTGCTTTCGGAGTTTTTGAAGAGTTGACTTAGAGTTATTTTATGGTATTACAACAATATAAGTACTATAAATACCAATCCGGTACTCTAGGTACATGGATAATAAGCATAGGAGAAAACGAATGGCAGTAACTATGATTTGTTTCTTACCTATTGTGATGCCCTTGATGATGAAAATGCAGACAGAGGGAGAAATACGATGAATTTTTGGGAGATTGGTTTGATCATTGTTAATTTCATTCTTCTAGGATGGATACTATTTGCGAGTAGGGAGACAAAACGTTGGTTTATCATTGCTTTAACAGTTGCCTACTGTGTGCTTATCGCGCAGCTTTATGCTGAAGGCTATCGTTGGCAGATGATTCCGGCTTATTTGTCCTCAGGTATATTGACAGCGTGGCATCTATTTGCAAAACGGAAAGAATCGTCAGAAGTCGGGTATCGATCACGGCCCATTTAAAGTCGGTACAACGCTGTATCATTTGGGTTGATGATCGGCAAGGAAGTATTTGAGCAGTATTCAATTTCATGTTCAACGATAGATTACTATCTAACTTGGAGAGACAGAAAGGAAGATTACCATGACTGAGAAACAATGGAACAAGCATGGAGGTAACATTCTGATATCCGATGATGTCGTCGCCACGATCGCTGGTCTCGCTGCGCTTGAAACTCCAGGAATTGCTGCTATGTCAGGTGGATTGTCGGATGATTGGGTGAAGATGTTGAGTGGCAAGAACGTGCAAAAGGGGGTGTCTGTCAAGGTAGGTGAAGTTGAAGCTGCTATAGACTTGCGAGTTATTGTTGTGTACGGTATGAAAATTCATGAAGTGTGTCACCAATTGCAAGTAAACATCCGCGATGCAGTTCAAAATATGACTGGACTTAGCGTTGTAGAGATTAATGTAAATGTAGAGGAAGTCTCTTTCAAAGATGAGGAGTTGAAGGAAATTCAACGAATTAGCAAATAGGCACTGACATGCAATATAAATGGATAAAAAACAATAGGAGAGGTGTAAATATATGCTGGATCCGCGACTTACGAATTTAGCTGATATGCTCGTAAACTATTCTACAAAAGTGCAAAAGGGAGACAATGTATTAATAGATTCAACTGGAATCGATACATCTTTGGCAAAAGAACTTGTGAAAGCCGTGCATAAAGCAGGTGGGCACCCGTTCGTAAATCTGCGCGACAACGCTGTACGACGCCAGCTTTTATTAGAAGGGACGGAAGAACAGTTTAAGACCTGGGCTAAGATTGAAAAATATCAGATCGAAAAAATGGAAGCTTGTATTATTATCGACGGCGGACAGATCAACGAGATGTCAGATGTACCCGATGACAAAATGAATCTGTTTTCTTCGTTGTACAAGCCCGCTATGATGGAGGTGCTTAAATCCAAATGGATCTATCTCCGTTATCCGACTCCTTCTATGGCTCAGCTGGCAAATATGAGTATAGAAGCATTTGAAAACTTCTACTTCGATGTTTGCATGGTGGACTACGGCAAAATGGCATGTGCCATGGAATCATTGAAAGAATTGATGGAGAAGACAGATCGCGTTAACATCCAAGGGCCAGGCACGGAGCTTGCTTTTTCGATCAAAGATATCCCGGCAATACCGTGTGCTGGTGTAAATAATATCCCGGATGGGGAAATATATACCGCTCCGGTTCGTAATTCTGTGAATGGTATTATCACGTTTAACATCCCATCGCCTTACCAAGGATTCACATTTGAGAACGTTCGATTGGAGTTTAAAGAAGGGAAGATCATTCATGCGACAGCAAACAACACCGAGCGTCTAAACAATATTTTAGATGCGGATGAAGGTGCGCGTTACATAGGGGAGTTTGCAATTGGGGTGAATCCTGCCATTAGGGAACCAATGCAGGATATTCTGTTCGATGAGAAAATCGAAGGCAGCTTTCATTTCACACCGGGCCGATGCTATGATGATGCATCAAATGGGAACAAGTCAGCAATCCACTGGGACATGGTGATGATCCAACGCTCAGAGTATGGCGGTGGAGAGATTTGGTTTGATGATCGACTGATTCGAAAAGACGGACGTTTTGTGATTCCAGAACTTGAAAAGCTAAACCCCGAAAATCTAAAGTAGCTCAAACGGTGGGGGATTGTTCCTCCGATGAAGACACAAATGGCTGAACGGATTGAATAGTGCTAACTTGGTTGTTGAATTTGACCCCAAAGAGATAAAGAGTTACACTTTCCTAGTACCCAAAGTACTATAAATGGATCTATGGGTACTACTCTTGGTTTGAGGTGAACTAAGGATGAAAGAACGGATTGCCAAAACTGCTATCGCGCTATTTCATGAAAAAGGAATCAAATTTACAATGAATGATTTAGCGCGCGAATTAGGTGTAAGCAAAAGCACGCTGTACGAGCATTTCCCGTCCAAGGATGAACTTATAGGTTATGTGGTTCAGCAAGTAAACGAAGAAACGGAAAGACGTTTTCGAGAAGTGATCCAAGATACGAGTTTGACCATATCTGAAAAGTTAAAAGGTATACTCTTAATTGTCCCTCATGATTTTCAGAACAGCTATGTACGCTTACTGGTCGAACTTCGGCGGTACTACCCCGAACGGTGGAGGGAAATGGAACAAGCCATTAATGATGAGTGGGATATCATTACTAGTCTCATTGAAGAAGGCATTCATAATGGTGATTTTCGTCCAATGCACATTCCAACGCTGATCCAAACCCTCAATTTCTTAATGAAATCGATTTTCGATCAGCGTAATTTAGCTTCCAGCCAAATTACGGTGCAAGAATCTCTTTCAATGATGGTAGATATCATATTGAATGGAATTAGGAAGTAGGATGAGGCTCCATTTGTTAGAGCTGAGAAAAACAATACTTACAGGTTGCCGTTCTTCTCAGCTTTTTTTGTTTTCGTGGATTCACTTCGAGCAAATATATGCAGTACTTATAACGTTTGTACCAGAAATAATTTCGCGGTACTAATAGTACCTAAATGAAAATGAGGAAAGGTGGGAGAATCCGATGGGATTTTGGGAAATCGGGTTGATCTTTGTTAATTTCGTCCTTCTAGGATGGACTCTATTTGCAGGCTGGAAGACAAAACGGTGGTCTGTCACCGCCTTGACGGTTGCCTACGGTGTTCTTATCGTACAGCTTATCGCTGAAGGCTTCCGTTGGCAGATGATTCCGGCTTATTTGTCCCCATTTATATTGACAGTATGCTATCTATTGGCCAGGAGCAAAGAGAGCCCAAGAAACAGAATTACGGTCACGGTTCGTACATTGCTGCTTGTCATTTATTTGTCTGTTGCGGTCGCAATGCCTGCACTCATGCCTGTATCTTTATTTAATAAACCGACCGGCCCATTTATAGTCGGCACAACGCTGTATCATTGGGTTGATGATCAGCGGGAGGAACTTTTTACAAAAGATCCGAATGACCGGCGCGAGCTAATGGTACAGATTTATTATCCTGCAGGTGATAAAGGCGAGGGGAATCGCGAGCCCTTTATCCGCAATGCGCATGAGGTTGCAAATGGACTGGAAGCAGATTTGTCCGTCCCGGCATTCGTACTAGGCCATCTGAATTTGGTGAAATCGAATGCGTTCACGGAAGCCCGGCTATCAGACGCCGAGAACCGTTATCCCGTATTGATCTTCTCCCATGGTTTGAACGGTTTTCGCAATCAAAATACGTTTCAAGTCGAGGAGTTAGCAAGTCAAGGTTATATCGTCTTATGTATCGATCATGCCTATGACGCTGCGGCTACCGTCTATCCAGGCGGTCGAACCGCATACTTTCAGTCTACGAATCTAACTGAACTTGCTGAAAGAGATCGCCATATCAAATTATGGCGGGAAGATACCGCTTTTGTGCTAGATCAAGTGGAGAAGCTTAACCGAGGCGATGTAGACGACCGCTTTACGGGAAGGATCGACACTTCGCGAATCGGGATGTTCGGCCATTCTTACGGTGGAGCTACCGCCGCACAAATGCTGGTGGAGGACTCCCGCATCAAAGCAGCCATTAATATGGACGGTCTGTTATATGGGTCAAATGTGCCAGATACGGGAATCGGCAAACCGTTTCTGAGCATGAGCGCAGGGATCATCGATGATCCACTTGAAGATATCAAGGTAATCAACAACCGCAACGAGCGTGCGCTTGCCGGCGGTGGCATGTCGATGGTCGTTCCTCACACGGATCATACGAGCTTCACTGATTTTCATCTGATTTCACCTTTATTGCGAAGCCCAGGCGAAGATCCGCGGTACGTTCATCGTATCATTAACGAATTCAGTCTCGCTTTTTTTGACCTCTATGTGAAACAGACAGGCGACAGCTCGGCACTAGAGAGGTTGGCCGCAAAATACCCGGAAGTTAATTTTAAAGTGAACTAAGAGTAGGGGAAATATGAATATGGATAGAGGCAGGCATAACGCACGCAGTTTTTTGAGATGAACATGATCTCACAGCCGAATAACGGATGACTGAGTACCGAATATTACAAAAAGAGGAGAAAGACAAACATGAAAAAAACAGGAGCACTTATCTTAGCGGCCGCAATAGGATTAGGTTTTAGCAGCAATGTACATATTCCGGTTGCTATAGCAGCCGAGTCGACTCCGACCATCCTGCCGATCAATTTAGCTGTAAACGGGACGGTAACCGCAAGTGGTGAAAATGGGTCGCATGAGGGCAAGGATAAAGCGTTCGATCAGTATATTTTTTCGAAGTGGTTAACATTCAGTACTCCAGCATGGCTGCAATATAAATTCACGACTGCAAAGATCGTTAACTCGTACTCCATTACAACCGCGGAGGATGAGCCTGGAAGAGATCCGAAAAGCTGGGTATTAAAAGGATCCAATGACGGGATTGTCTGGGATGATCTGGACGCGCAGCAGAATCAAAGCTTCACCTCCCGACATCAAACGAAAACCTATTCATTTGCCAATACGGCTGCTTATAAATTTGTGAAGTTTGATAACTTTGCTAATCAGTACGATGACGGCGGGATGCTGCAGTTGTCCGAAATTAAGCTATTCGGTAATGATGTGCAGACTTTCAGCACGATCAAGCCTACGGTTACTGCCAGCGGAGAAAATGCCCCAGACGATATCAAGGCGAATCTGGTTGACGGATCAAGCAATACCAAGTGGCTGACTTGGAACAATACGGCATGGTTGCAGTTCGACTTTGGCGAACAGGTTATGATCGATGGTTACGCGCTTACGTCGGCTAAATCGTACAACAATAGTCCCGATGCTGATCCGAGAAGCTGGGTTCTGCAGGGATCCAATGATTCTATTAACTGGACGGATTTGGATACGAAAAGCGATGAGAACTTCAAGCTTCGCCATCAACGTAAACATTACTTATTGATTAATAATACAAATGCCTATCAGTACTATAGGCTCAACAATATCCAAAATCATAGCGGCTATGCTTTGCAATTAAGCGAAGTTGAATTTTCGCGCACGAATGACATGTGGCATACCGAGAACCCGATCATCGAAGTTCAGAACCTTGCGGGCTATAGTTTATTCGATCAAGCTCTACCCAATGCCGAGCAAGAAATTTTGACGATCTTGCGTAAAGCAAATGAAATTTTCTACAAGAGTCCGGCAGAGATGCCGATTAGAGTAAAGAAAATTCTGGTGCAAATTGAAGACGTTCCTGGAGCTGCCTGGATATCAGGAGACAATGAGTTAAAAACGCTTGGTATCAGTTCTCAGCATCTCGCAAATTTCGGAGCTAATCTCAACACCTTACGCGATGAAATTATCGGCATTCTTTATCATGAATTGGGTCATGCTTATCAATATAGCAACTTTGATGTGGAAGCAGTAGCTGATAGCTTGCGTTACGAAGCGGGTTATCATGATCGTTATCGTATCAGCCCGGGTGGAACTTGGTCTAGCAATGGAACAGCGAACTTCATTCGCTGGATTGAAGATACGAAACATCGCGGATTCATCCGTGCTTTAAATGCGGAAAGGATTCCCTATGGCATGAATGAACAACAAATTCAATTGTGGAAAGAAAGTCAATTTCAATTGATTACTGGCATAGACGTGAATACCCTCTGGTCTCAATATCAACAATCACTTTCTAATAATTGATTAGGTATCTCAGTCTTGAGAAAGAGAGTGATGGGCGGCCCTTACATGGAAAAGTAGGGGTCGCTTTTCTGTTTACATTACATTTCTTCCCCGTTTCGAGTGATCCAGCTCTCTCCATCTCCGGCTTATCTCATCAAGCCCTTCATCTAAATGATGCTCAATAGTAGTCAACTCGTTGCATGTTTCCTTACACGACAAAGGTCAAAATTTTACCCACACTAGGTCATAATCCATCCTTTGTTCTCCCTTGTCTGCGGCTTATGATGAAGTCAACAAATTATAAGCTGAGGTGACATAAAAAGTGGAAGAGACAAAATCAAGTTATCAGCTTCCAAAGCAGCAGGCGGAGAGCGGAGTGAAAAAATTTTGGTCGCCACGGAGAAAGGAAGCATTAGTTGGTTGGCTGTTTTTACTGCCAGAAATTGTGGGTATGTTAATGCTTAATGTATTTGCTCTTGGGTTTTCATTGTATTTAAGTTTTACAGATTGGGATTTATTGTCTGGGGTATCAGGTATTAAATTTGCTGGTCTGCAAAACTTCATTCATTTATTTCAAGATCCAACGATATGGAAGGCATTATATAACAACTTAGTATATACGGTGTTAACCGTGCCAATTCCGATTGCGGTTGCGCTTGTGTTAGCAGTTGTTATTCATAGTAAAGTCTACTTTAAAGATTACTTTAAAGTCGTATTCTTTATACCTTACATTTCTTCGATTATCGCTGTGGCAGCAGTGTGGAGCATCTTGTTCCACCCTTCACTAGGCCCTATCAATCAATTTCTAATGGATCTTGGTATATCGAATCCTCCGAAATGGCTCGTTGATCCGAAAACATCACTAATCGCGGTCGCTATTATTAGTGCGTGGGCAGGGCTCGGTTACACGATTATTATATACATGGCGGGATTGTCCAATATTTCCGAAGAATTATATGAAGCGGCAGAAATTGATGGGGCGACGGGACTGAAAAAGTTTTTCAATATCACGATCCCGCTGCTCCGTCCAACCACGTTCTTCTTGCTTATTACGATGCTAATTGGTTCATTTAAAGTGTTCGATATTATTTCGTATTTGACCGAAGGCGGCCCTGATAATTCATCAACGGTAATTGTATTCCGCATCTATCAAGAAGGTTTCGTCAACTACAATATGGGCTATGCATCTGCAATCTCTTGGCTGTTATTTGCGATTATCGGTCTGATTACTGCGGCAACGTGGAAGATGCGCCAAGAAGAATCATTTTAATAGAAAGGGAGAATACGATGCTAACCTTACGTAATAAGATTACTAAAATTATCGCTACCGTGTTGATGGGAGCATTGTCCATACTTTTCATCTTTCCATTATTATGGATGGTGTCGTCAGCGTTTAAATTTGAAAAAGATGTCATGCGCTTCCCGATTGAATGGATTCCATCTGCAACCAACTTTGTCAATAACTTTAAGGCAGTATGGATGCAAAAGGTACCGTTCGGTCAGATTTATTTCAACTCCATTAAAGTGGCAATTATCGTTACTTTGCTCTCGCTACTTATATCAACGATGGCAGCCTATTCCTTTACGAAACTACAATTTCGCGGTCGAAACTTTGTATTTGCCGGGCTGTTAGCCATGATGATTATTCCGGATCAAGCGACGCTCATTCCTCGTTTCATGCTTATTCGTTGGTTGGGACTATATGACACCCATGCAGCGCTAATATTGATGGGTATGTTTTCGATTTACTTTACATTCTTGTTGCGTCAGTTTATGGCCGGTGTGAGTGATGATATTTTGGAAGCTGCTAAAATTGACGGTGCAGGACACCTGCGCAGCTTCACTTCGATTATGCTTCCGCTCTGTCAGCCTGTAATCGCGACGGTGGCGATTATTAAGTTCATCTGGTCGTGGAATGATTATCAAAATCCGTTAATCTTCTTGCAGTCGAAATCTTTGTATACCGTTCCGCTAGGCATGACCTTGTTTAGGGATGATTATACGACCAACGATGCGATTATGATGATGGCGGCAGTATCAGCGATTATTCCTCTGCTGATTATATTTATTGTTTTGCAGAGACAAGTTATTAGTGGGATTGCCCTTGGTGGTGTGAAAGGGTAAGCAATACGGACTCATGATAAGATAAATCTGTAGACATCTCTAGTTTAAAGTCTTCTAATAAGTCAAAATCGTTATCGCACAAGCACAAAATTATACACGCAGGCAATTTGCAAACGTTATATACTGTCTGTAAGCGCTAACAAGGCCTTGACTCAAAGCTTACTATCATTCATTTTAGGGGGAAGTTGCACATGGCAACTAAAAGTAAACGTTATTTTCTTCTGTCCACATGCCTACTACTAGCATTAATGATGTTTACAAGCGCTTGTGGAAACAAAGCTGACGAATCCGCACAATCGAACGGTACAGAGAAGAAGGAAGTGTCCCTTAAGTACTATAACTGGGATAATGAGGCTCAACAAGAGGGTACAGACGCAATGCTGCGTGAGTTTGAAGCAGCTAACCCTGGTATTAAAGTGGAACATGTCGTGCTCGTTCCAGGTAATTCATTGGAAATGCTGAAGAAATTGGACTTCCTTATTTCATCAGGAGATGAAGTTGACGTTGTTCAATTGCCAAGTACTTCAGCGGTCGTTGAAAGAGCAGTTCGCAGTGCATTTACGCCACTAAATGAATTCTATGATAAAGAAGGTTTGAAAGCGGAAGATGAGTATTATGTAAATCCGCAAGTAGATGGCAAATATTACGGGATGCCATATACATCAGGTTATACCTATGTAATGCTCAATAAGAATGCGTTGGATGAAGCGGGACTGCCCGTTCCTAAATTCGGCTGGACATGGGATGACTATCGTGAGTATGCGAAGAAGCTGACAAAAGGCGAAGGCGTAGACAAACGATACGGAACATACTTCCATACGTGGGAGTTGTATATGAATGCCCCAGCGCAAACGGTAATGAAAGATCCGTTCCGCTATGACGATGGCAGTACAATTCTGTCTGACCCAACCTATCCGTACTTCTTCCAATTGCGCAAAGACATGGAAAGTGTTGATAAGTCAGCGAAACCATATGCGGATGTGCTAGCATCTAAGCTTAACTATCGCAGTGAATTCTTCGGTGGTAGTGCAGCGATGATCATGTCAGGCAGCTTCACGATTCCAGATCCAGGCAATCTTGAGCAGTACCCACATGATTTTGTGACTGCTTTCGCGCCAGTACCTTTGCCTCCAAAGAATGCTTTGCCTAAAGATTATGAGGGCGGTAAATACTTTGTTGGCAGTTCACAATTAGCAATGGGTTCAACAACGAAACACAAGGAAGAGTCATATAAGCTGATGCGCTTCATGTCTACAGCAGATTCAGCCAATAGACAAGAGTTTTCCGGTTGGAAGAAAGCAGATCAGACAAAACTATTGGAGCGCATGATCGGTAAAAACACCGACAAGTACGATGTAGAGTCATTGAAGAACACGCTGTTTGGCGCCGATATTAAGTATTTGGATGCTTCCAAGGTCCTTACCACTTCGAGTGCTGATTTAACAAAAGTTATCGACGATGGCTTCAGCAAATTTATGCTTAGCACGGAGCCAATTGAGAAAGTACAAGCATGGATGGTTGAAGAAGCAACGAAGATTATTAATGAAAAAGAGAAGAAGTAACGATTCGTAAGTAACCTAATAAATAGCAACGCTGAAACAAGGCGTCTCTATATTCCATGCTATATAAAGTGCAAATAGTGGGAAGAGGGACGCCTTTTCTATATGGTGCTCAGAGAAGGGGTAAAGAGTGATGAAA
>NZ_JMDX01000110.1:0-18900 GCF_000935845.1 Paenibacillus sp. E194 | reverse complement strand
TTGTAGCGCAAGTATGTACGAGGGTTATCGTCATGTATGGCGGGTTGATTATGGAAGAGGGCACTGTTGAGGATATCTTCGAGCGTCCTCGTCACCCATACACGAAGGGATTGCTTCGCTCGATTCCGAAAGTATCGACAGGGACGCGCGAGCGTCTCGCTACGATAGAGGGAACGCCGCCGAACCTGCTACATCCGCCGGAAGGCTGCCCATTTATGGAGCGCTGTCCTTTTGCGATGGACAAGTGCAGACAAATGCCTCCGGTCGTTACGACCGATCCAGGTCATCGTTCGCTGTGCTGGCTTGTGCATGAAGAAGAAGAGCAGCGTCTGGAACGATTGGAGAGGGGGCTGTCAAATGAGTAACCAAAAAGAAGTATTGCTAGACGTGCGTGGACTAAAAAAGTACTTTCCAGCCTCCAAGTCACTGCTCGGCCGTCCACAGAAAGTATTGAAAGCAGTAGATGATGTCAGTTTCCATATTCATAAAGGGGAGACGTTCGGACTTGTCGGTGAATCAGGTTGTGGGAAGTCAACGACAGGACGTTCGATTGTAAGACTATATGATGTAACGGATGGCGAAGTGCAGTTCGATGGTCAAAACATCGCGACAATGAACGAGAAGCAGCTGAAACCGTTCCGCAAGCGAATGCAAACGATATTCCAGGATCCCTATTCTTCGTTGAATCCTGGCATGAACGTGACTCAACTCATTAGTGAACCGATGGCGATCCATGGCGTCGTGAACCGGAAGGATCAGCGTGATATGGTATTGTCACTGCTGGAGAAGGTAGGACTGAAGCAAGAGCATGCGGAACGTTATCCCCATGAGTTCAGTGGTGGTCAGCGTCAACGGATCAGTATTGCGCGTGCATTGTCGGTACGACCTGAGTTCATCTTGTGTGATGAGCCAATCTCGGCGCTTGACGTATCCGTACAAGCTCAAGTGGTGAACATGCTGGAAGACTTGCAGGAAGAGTACGGGTTGACGTATCTGTTCATCGCGCATGACTTATCCATGGTAAGACATATTTCGGATCGGATCGGCGTGATGTACTTGGGCAAGCTGGTCGAGGTCGCTCCTAGCGACGAGTTGTACAACCATCCTGCACACCCTTATACGCAGGCGCTGCTCTCCGCAATTCCTGTACCGGATCCGAAGCAGGCTGGTTCAGCGATCTCGATGCTTCAGGGAGATTTGCCAAGCCCGCTCGCAGATATGCAAGGGTGCAAGTTCGCATCGCGTTGTCCATTCGCCACGGAGCGCTGCCGTCAGGAGGAGCCGAAGTGGCGGGAGATCTCGCCTGGGCACTATGCAGCTTGCCATTTAAATGATGGACAAGTGTAAGTGATGCTATTAAGTAAACTCGTAGCAATTACGAGAGAGGCGTAGGTTTCCTATAGCTAGTATGATATAATGCTAGATATTTGTTAATCTATGCCAATTCACAATTGTGAGGGAGAGTGGAATAGATGTCTACGGAGACTCGGGTATCACAAAGTACCGCGATTATGATAGAACGCGCTCGTCGTAAAGGCATTACCGAAGAGCAGTTGCTGCATGCAGCACGCACAGGAGATGTTAGCGAACTCATTACGATTAATGAAGAGTGGTATACGTTTGACGACTTCGTATCCTATGCGAACGAACATGATGAGCCGCTTGCTCAAGCAATTGCAGAGGGATATCGGATGACATTTAACACGAACAATGGTCTGTCGATATGGCTGCAAGAGCGCTTCGATGTGCAAGAGGGAGAACATTATACCAAGGAAATGGGTCGTATTTCAGGATTGAAGCTGAGTGCAGCTAACATCGATGTAATTCGCTCCTCATTGGCCTTGAACTGGATCGTAGTTGAAGGAGATGCCGCTGCAGACGGAACGAATACGGTAACACTGGTTGTCCGTGCTCTGCTTGAGCAATCATAAGTAGTTAGTAATACGTATTGTGATATAATCGGAATCGTCCATTCTCTCGATGAGAGGGTGGATGATTTTTTTAGTTGGGAATGTATGAGTATCCAATGTAGGGGATGTCGGACGATGATGCAGTATCGAGAATGTGGAAATATTTCATATTCTTCGAGGGTTGTTCTCGTTACCCATTTATAGGATTACTTATTTTGTGTTACAATAGGACTTACGTGATTTTGTGATGAGAGGGCTAACGATATGAGTAAATTATCCGAACAATTAGCGCAAGAGGTAGAGAAGCGTCGTACCTTTGCGATTATTTCTCACCCAGACGCCGGTAAGACGACATTGACAGAGAAGCTGCTCCTGTTCGGTGGCGCCATCCGTCTCGCAGGTACGGTCAAGGCTCGTAAAGCGAGCAAGCATGCAACGAGTGACTGGATGGAAATCGAGAAGCAGCGTGGTATCTCGGTTACGTCATCGGTAATGCAATTTGATTATAACGGGCATCGGGTTAATATTTTGGATACACCAGGTCACCAAGACTTCAGTGAAGATACGTATCGCACATTGACAGCTGCGGATGCTGCCGTCATGTTGATCGACGTTGCGAAGGGTGTCGAGGCACAGACCATTAAGCTGTTCCAAGTATGTGCGAAGCGTGGTATTCCGATCTTTACGTTCATCAACAAGCTCGACCGTGAAGGTCGCAGTCCGTTCGAATTGATGGAAGAGATCGAGCAGGTGCTCGGTATTCGATCCGTGCCAATGAATTGGCCGATTGGTATGGGACGCGGTCTATGCGGCGTATATGATCGCATGAAGAACCAAGTCGAGCTGTTCCAGGATGATAACACGAAGATCAGTGTGAAGAAGGTTGAGGATTACAACGATCCAGCCATTCGCCAAATTGCAGGCGACTATTTGCATGATCAATTGTGTGAAGAGTTGGAGTTGTTAGACGTAGCGGGTGACGAGTTCGATTATGAGAAGGTAAAGCGCGGCGAATTGACACCAGTCTTCTTCGGAAGTGCGGTCAACAATTTCGGTGTGCAGACTTTCTTGGATAACTTCCTTCAGCTTGCTCCGAAGCCAGCTCAGCGCCAATCGACGGAAGGGCCGATTGAGCCGACGAACGAGAAGTTTACGGGCTACATCTTCAAAATTCAAGCGAACATGAACCCTGCCCACCGTGACCGTATTGCCTTCCTACGCATATGCTCCGGTAAGTTCGAACGCGGGATGTCCGTTAAACATGTACGTGCAGGCAAGGAAATTAAGCTTGCGCAGCCACAGCAATTCCTTGCACAGGATCGGGACATCGTGCAAGAAGCATTCCCAGGCGATATTATCGGTCTGTTCGACCCAGGCATTTTCCGAATTGGAGACAGCTTGAGTCAAGGTGGAGAAGTGGTGTTCGATGAGATGCCAACCTTCTCTCCTGAGATTTTTGCCCGAGTGACGGTCAAAAATGCATTGAAACATAAGCAGTATCAAAAAGGCGTCGATCAGTTGACTGAGGAAGGTACAATTCAAGTATTCCATTCCACTGGCGTATTCGATGAGACGATACTAGGCGTAGTCGGTCAGCTCCAATTCGAGGTGTTCGAATATCGGATGAAGGCGGAGTACGGTGTTGATGTGATGATGCAGCGTCTAACGTACCAGTTCGCAAGATGGGTAACAGGCAATCCGAAGGATATTGATCCAACGAAGTTCCGTATCAATTCACAGCTCGTGAAGGACAAGAACGGCAATTTTGTCGCATTGTTTGAGAACGAGTATGCGATGCGTACAGCTATGGACAAAATGCCAGATTTGAAGTTTATGGAGACAGCTCCTTAAGAAAAATAGTCAACAAGAAGCCCGCCAGATTATTGGCGGGCTTTGTCATTATCCCAGACCCACAGGCCTGTATAGGAGGGTAGTACGACACTGCCATCTGTATCTAGTGTGAGGAACTCGCAGGCGGCGGAACCGAAGAACCAGCTGGTGATCTGCTTGGCCTCCTCCATCGAAGGGAAGAGGAAATGCGTGCTTAATTCCATGCGCTCGAACCCGTAGCGTTCTTCTAAGTCTCGAATGTACGTCCGCAAACCAGGGGGCACTTCAGGAGCGGCTACCCCTGTTCCAAGTGTCTCCCATATCGCGATACATCCACCGGGACGCAAAATGCGTCTCAGCTCGTGCATGATGCGATCCAGTAGACTGCTTTGTTCTTCACTTGTATTCCCTTCACAGGCACCATAACAGATTGTCCAGCCTGCTAGAATGAGATCAGCAGAATGATCAGCAAGCGGAAGCTTGTGGTGCAGTGCTTCATGTGTGGACAGCTTAGCGGCTGTAGGGGCGCTTATTCGTCCCAAGGATACATCAAGCCATATATTGTGCTTCAGCTGCTCCAGCATCGCTTCAGATGCGTCATAGGCCACATAGGAACCAGATTGCCAATCTCTGTTGGACATGTCTGCTAATACAGCTCGAGTAAATCTTCCTGTTCCTGCACCAATCTCAATAATCCGCTCATAGTGCCGCTTATTGAGCACTTGCTGTACAGAGTGCCGCCATTCCTGCTCGATATCTTCGTACTGGATCATACGGTCATAATCGGCAGCTTGATGAGCGTAGACGGTGTCATGATCCGGTTTCATTTTCGTCTCCGCTTGTTTGGTTTCTTCCGATTGAGGTGCAAGTGTCACTTTGCGATCTTGGGGTTGGGCGTTAACATCCTGCGCCGATTCGATTGTCACGGCTCTTACACCCTCTCTTTGGAAATTGCCAGCATGTGCATTAAATGATTCAACTGTTCCGCCTTTACCTCGAAGCCTTGCTGCTCTAACCATGTAATTAATCTGGAACGATCAGCGAAATATTCGTCGTGGAGTGCTTCAATCCCTTGCGCGTCCCCTGCAGCTGTTAGCTCGTCAATAAAGGTAGCACGATGAGCCTCGTCCCGGAACATTAGGTCTGCGATTACAATGCGTCCATCAGGATGAAGTAACCGGGTCATCTCGGCAAGGGCGATCTCTTTCTGATCATCGGTTACATGGTGAAGCGCATAGGTTGATATTATGAAGTCAAATGCTTCATCCGCTAACGGCAAAGCCAGCATGTTGCCTTGCAGCAGGCGAATATCCGGCCATTTCTCCCGACATCGCTCGAGCATCGCGTTTGACTGATCAATGCCGGTCATATCTGCCCCCAGGCGCAAGCAGCGGCCAGCCAGATTGCCCGTACCAATCCCAATTTCAAGTCCTCTTTCTCCGGTCTTTGACTCTTGAATCGCCTCAAGACACACCCTGTCAAGAATGGCCTCATAATCGGCATGGACATCCAATGGCCCCGTACCGTTCACTACAGCGTAATCATAATGTCCTGCCTGCTTGTCAAAATTCCAGCGGTCGCTCCAATCACTGCGCAGCTTCTGGTAACGTCGTGATTGTTCGCCAATGGCGTGTAAATCGTTCATCATCATCTCTCCTTGATTCGCTTGATCGGAATCATAGCCGTTAAGCAGCTTGTCAATTTGGCCGAGGAGCCGCTTCAGCTCGGTATATTGCAGGGCTAGCTCTTGCCGCTTTTCTAATAAAAAGGGATGGACAGACGCCATATTTCCTTGATCTGCATCATCAATACAGCAGCGAATCTGCTCGATAGACAAATTCATCTCTCGCAGTGCGCCTATTGTCCGCAGCCGGCTTATATCCATCTCATTGAATACGCGATAGCCATTCTGTTCTTTGGCGAGCGGAGGCAATAGTCCTTTCTGTTCATAGAAGCGTATCGCTCTCGTTGTCATCCCAAGCTGCTCTGCAGCTTCTTGAATTTTCATGGGCATCAGCTCCTTGCTTAGTTATGCCTTCATTGTATCGTTTGACGCAGCGTCAATGTAAAGCGATATGCAAAAAAGACGCAGAACCGTTATCCCTCTATTCAAGGGTAACGGGTTCTGCGTCATTGTGATGTGGATATGCATAATTGCATTTCGTGGATACGGGCGATGTAGATCTGATGATCATTTGCCAACTTGTTCGTCTTGCAGTTTGCTCTGAAGTGTGTCGATAAGCTGCTGACGAGCCTCGCTGCTGCTCGCCTTCCAGATCATTTCGAACAGCACACCCAATCCAGGCAATGCGCGTTCGTCGAAATCGATGGAGCCCTCAATCATATCTACGATATCTTCATCGGGCTTATTTTTTACCTTTTGCACAATGGCTTGACGCAAATTCAATGTGACGGCCACAGGCAGTCCTCCTTCCTTCGCGTGTGCTTGTAAGTAAGTTACCCCGTATAGGGTTGTGAGCAAGGCGATTAGTCAGACATAGTCTGGCTTGGTTCTGTTTGGGCATGTGAGCCCTACAGCATCCCATGCAAGATGCAATCAAGCTCTACAACACTTGTGGGGCAAAACAGCTTCATGCTATAACATTCCCTGAGACGAGGACAGTCATTCAAGGAAGGATTCGCGTTTCACCTACATAGATGGGCATGCTATAATGAAGGGTATAGAATGTTGTCGGAAAATGGGGAAGGTGAACCTATGGGTGCCAAAAAACAATTTGCCATAATCGGTATGGGCCGATTTGGCACAAGTATTGCAAACAGCTTAAGCAAAATGGGATTTGAAGTGCTTGCTATTGATTCCAGCGAGCAGAAAATACAGGATGTAGCAAATATGGTTACGCATGCGGTGTCCGCGGAATGTACGGACGAGGAAGCGCTGAAAGCGCTTGGTGTCCGCAACTTTGACGTGGTCGTTGTTGCCATCGGGCAAGATATACAGGCAAGCATCTTGACTACACTCATCTTGAAGGACTTGGGCGTGCCGACGATTGTTGCCAAGGCGCAGAATGAACTGCACGGCAAAGTATTAAGCAAAATTGGTGCTGACAAGGTCGTGTTCCCTGAACGTGATATGGGAATGCGCGTTGCGCATAACCTGATTTCACCGAATATTTTGGATTATATTGAGTTGTCGGATGACCATAGTATCGTGGAGATTCGTGCGACGCCGCTTATGATCGGCAAGAACTTGAAGGAACTTGATATCCGCGCGAGATATGGGTGCAACGTCATGGCAATTAAGAACAACGGCAAGACTAACATTTCTCCATATGCAGAAGATCGCATCAAAGAAGGAGACGTGCTTGTCATTATTGGGCAGAACGAACATTTGAATACGATGGAGCTGGCATTTTCGGAATCATGAGAGAACCATTGAGCATTACATCGATACAGAATAATAAAGTAAAGGGCTGGGTACAGCTAAAAGAACGGAAGCACCGCAACCGTGAAGGCTTGTTCATCGTGGAAGGAATCCATCTTGTATTGGAGGCACTGCGCTCTGAAATGCAGGTAGATGTCGTGGCGTATGACATGGACAGCGGAATACCACAGGAGTTGGAGCCATTCTACTTGCAAGAAAAGGGGGGGCTATCTTCCTCTGGTCGTGCTCTGGGCACGGAGTGGATTGCAGTGACGGATGCGATCATACGCAAATGCAGTGATACTGAGACCCCGCAGCCTGTCTTCGCTATTGTCCATAAGCCTGCTGCATCGGTAGATAGCTTGCTTGCATCACCGAACTCGCTCGTTGTTGTTGTGGATGGCGTACAGGATCCTGGCAATCTAGGAACGATTATTCGTACCGCAGATGCGGTTGGCGCAGATGGTGTCGTCATTGGTAAAGGAACTGTTGATCTATACAATTCGAAGACGATTCGTTCGACGATGGGCTCGCTATTTCACTTGCCGGTTGTAGAGGGGGATTTAGCTGAGCTGCTTCCTGCTGCGCAAGCAAGCGGGGTTCGATTAGCCAGCACGAGCTTGCAGGCAACACACTCCTGCTATAGCTATGACTATTGCCCGGCGACATGGCTTGTCGTTGGCAATGAGGGGCAAGGCGTCTCTCAGAACGTGCAATCGCTCGTGGACGATACGATTATTATTCCAATGCGTGGGCAGGCGGAATCGCTGAATGTAGCCATGGCTACTACGGTACTGCTGTATGAGGCGATGAGGCAGCGTCATTACTCGCAATAGATCCTGTGGATTGGTATAAATGAATATCCCTATAAAATAGTATTTGAATAGAAAGAGACTGGAAAAGGATTGATTTACTGCGCGTTCCTTTGTCCAGTCTTTTTGCATTACTCTACGAAGATGATGAATTTGTCTATACCCACGCCGGATTAAATCCTCATGAGCCGTTACATCAACAGAATAGAAGTATACTTTGGATGTCAGAGTCGGATTTTTACAGCATACCGAGATCTATTCTGCAGAGGTTGACCGACAACAAGCCTATCGTTCATGGCCATACCCCAGTAGAGCGAATCTATTTTGACGGAGTTCGTCTGAATTGCGACATGGGTTCGAATACGTACTCGATTAAAGAGGAGCGGGGATTAGGTTTAGTCAATGTGCGTGAATTGACCTATATCGTCTATAAGACAGCTCTAAAAAAAATGGAAACACGCAATGTTAACCGCATGTAGTAAATATATCCATTCATATGCTCCTATTATCATACATATATGTATGATATTTTCCATTATTTGATTATCTATCAATGTTCTCATTTTTGCTAGGATTAAAGATAGTGCAATCTATCATCTCTAGTAAAGTGAGGATATCGAAGTGACCTTTCGTCGCAAAATTGTATTGTTAACGGCTATGGCCGCGATGTTTATAACCGGAAGCTTGGCATGGGGAGAATCGAAGAGTGCAGGCTCAGGTTTACCATTCGATGATATTGCTGGTCTATACGGGCAGCAGGATATTGTCACCTTATATAAGAAAGGCATTGTGAACGGGTCTGGTAATCGACGCTATGAACCGGAGAAATCTGTGACCCGAGCGGAGTTAATCAGCATGATCAATCGAATGTTTAATTTGCACCCCGTTGCAAGTGACATTTCTGCCTATGATGACGTGCCGCGCAGCGCTTGGTACTATGGTGCGGTTCAAGCTGGGTCATTGCTGCATTTGGTACAGGGAACAGGGGAGAGAAGCTTCCAGCCGCAGCAGCCTGTAACTCGCCAGGAAGCAGCCGCAATGATTGTACGTGCCTTCAAGCAATCAGCGATATCCGGCTCTGGCGTATTGTCTTATCCAGATTCATCGCGTATTGCGAAATGGGCAGTACCGTATGTAAGCATCATGCAAAAGCTGAACCTTATGACCGGTGACGATGAAGGGTTCCGGCCAAATGATCCGCTGACCCGGCAGGAGACGGCCGTCGTATTGAATCGGGCGCTTCAACGTCCTGATTGGTCGAAGGCTCTGACGAAGACCCCACCGAAGCGCATCGAGATGGGATGGATGCATGAGCTTACCACGCAGCAGTATATAGAGAAGGTTTCGGGATCAACCGTTAATACATTATCGCCAAGATGGTATTTCCTTGATGCGAAGCAGACGGTTTCGGATCAAACCGACAAGGCGCTCCTATCGTGGGCGAAGCAGCATGGCAAGCAGGTGTGGGCGCTTGTAGGCAATCGCTTCAATGCGGATTTGACGCATCAGGTGCTTACGGATCCGACGAAGAAGAATGCGGTCATTGCGAAGCTGTCGGGCTTTGTGAAGACATATGGGTTAGATGGTTTAAATCTTGATTTTGAAAATGTGCGACCAGATGATAAACAGGCCTTAACCGTGTTCGTGTCGGAACTGGCGGCTAAGCTGCATCAACAGAAGGCAGTCCTATCTATTGATGTGTCTCCTGATTTGGGGACAGATTGGACGGAGGCGTTTGACTATGCAGCACTTGGCAAGTCTGCGGATTATATGGTTCTGATGAGTTACGATGAGCACTGGGATGGTGCGCCAAATGCGGGATCCGTGTCTTCGCTACCATGGGTGCAGCGCGCGCTGGATAAACTGCTGGAGTCGGTGCCAGCTAACAAAGTCATCGTAGCACTTCCCTTCTATACGAGAGATTGGGCGATCAAAGAAAAAGGGGTTACTTCCCGTGAAATGACATTGAACGAGCAAGGTGAGCTGCTTCGTTCCCGCAAGGTCAACTGGGATGACCGAACATCACAGTATATCGCAGACTTCATGGATCGAGGAATAAGACATCAAGTGTGGGCAGAAGAAAGCCGCTCCCTGAGTTCGAAGTATGCAATGGCGAGCAAGCGCAATGTAGCGGGGTTTGCATATTGGTATGTTGGTGCTGAGACGAACGATGTATGGAAGGCACTAGATAATCAGTGGAGATATTCTCATTTGCAGTTATGGCCTTTATATTGATTGGTTTATGTCCCTATAGAGGTTGACAGCCTCTACCAATGCAATATATGTTATTCATTAGGAGATAGTGGAAGGGGCATTCATTCATTCCAGCTAGTCTGTAAAGTGAGTTCAATGAGATTGCGCAGAACCCCTTTATTTTTAACAAGGGATAAGTCTGCCCATTGGAGCCATTACGGGAACGCGCCTATGTAAAGTCATACAAAAGCGGAGCCTTTATATGGAGGCTTCGCTTTTTTAGTTATTACGAATTCTATCTCCAGCAGTAATATGAAGTACAAGCGTTTCCCTGATGAACAGCATAGGAGGGGAGTACATGAATATTCAACCGTTATCGTCGTGCAATCAAGAAATCAGCTTTCAGCTGAGTGAATATATGGAGGATCTATCCAAGTGCGGCTATTTTAATGGAGCCGTCTTAGTGGCACGGCACGGTCAAATCTTGCTGCGGCAAGGTTATGGCATGGCAAATTTCGAGCATGAAGTCCGCAATTCGTCATCGACAAAGTTTCGAATCGGTTCAATCGCCAAATCATTTACCGCTGTTGCTATCCTGCAATTGCAAGAAAAAAAGATGTTACATGTAAATGATTGTATTGGAACGTACCTGCCAAACTATCCTAACGGCAGCATCATTACGATTCATCATTTATTGAGCCATAGCTCGGGAATACCTGATTTTACGTCTTTTGCGGACTACTGGGGCACTACGATGAAACTGTTTTCTCCTTTAGAAGAAACGATGCGCTTGTTCCGAGATCGGCCTTTGGAGTTTGAGCCAGGCGAAGATTGGAGATATACGAGCTCGTCTTATATTTTATTGAGCGCCATTATTGAAAAGGTGTCTGGGGTAACCTATGGAGCATATATATCCAATAATATTTGCTGCCCGCTTGGCATGAATGATACGGGAGTGGAAGAGGGGCGAACTATTCTGAAACATTTTGCTTCCGGATACTCCGTATGTAAAGATATTATCCCTGCAGAATATGTAGACATGTCCCTTCATTTGGGAGCTGGTGGGATGTATTCGACGGTAGAAGATCTGTACTTGTGGGATCGTACCCTTTATACGGACACATTAGTGGGGCAAGCTTCGCGGGACATGATGTTCAGCGAATATACTCCGTATTGCGGCAGTTATGGTTGGGTGGTGGGCAGCATGCTCATCAACCATAAATCGCGGAAGCGAATCGGTCATGTCGGAAGCATGAATGGGTTTGTAGCATATATGAATCGCTATACTGATGATGATTTGGTCGTAATTACGCTGAGTAATATCAGCATGACACCGATCGGGATTATAAATGATCATTTGGCTAAAATTGCTCTTGGTGAATCATTGGAAGGTCCGAAACCTGTTAGTCCTATTCAAGTTGAGATGAACGAGATGCAGCGTTATGTTGGTGTGTATGTATTTGAAGGGGATATGGGATGCACTCGATCAATCAAGGGAAATACGAGGAATTTGATTGAAAGAATCGCCACTATGGACGCCGGCTCCATTTCAGTTGGACGATTTTATAAATTGTTCGATGAGTATGGAATTGACAACAGGAGTAGCATGATTGTGACCTGCGAGCAGAAGCGGTTATATTTATTTATGCCGAAGAACCATGGTGCATGGTTTAAATATGAACTTGTACCAATAGCGCGACAGATCCATTCCACGGTTTGGATTGCCAAAAATATCGACGAGAAAATCGTTTTCAACATTGAGCAAAACGGATCAATCCGACTCATTCATACCGATGTGCAAGGGATCGATAGGATTGCCAGCCAGGTCAAATAACATAGGATATATGGGACATCAAATTTAGCCCGCTATAATATGTTAACCGTCACTCCAGTGCATGCACGGATGTGACGGTTTTTTCTCTTATGCTTGCAGTTTGACGCATCCGCATGTCGCAACGCCCCCTTTTCATTACCTCTTCCAGCTTAAATGGTACCACTCACCCTTCATATACGTAATTTTCCAAATCAATATTATATAATGATGTCGAAAGGAGGGGCGAGGGGCGAGATGAAGATTAGGGTTCAAATCGATGACAGCATCGGAGAGGATGAAATCATCATTCGCTGTCGAGAACTGAATGCGGATGTACAGCGTCTGCTTGAGCAGATTCAGTTGCTGCAGCAGTCCACGCTTCGGCACATGATCGGAACCGATAAAGATCGGCAATATGTGTTGGATGTGAAGGAATTTCCTACTTCGAGACACAGGGGGATTACGTATTTGCGGTTCAAGGCAAGAAGCAGTTCAGGCTTAGCTTCCGCTTGTATGAACTGGAGCAGCAGTTCCCGCAGGATCGGTTCATGCGCGTCTCCAAATCAGTCATCCTGAACATAATATCGCACATATCGAACCGACGCTGGGAACGCCATTTTTAGCGGAGCTGAGGGATGGTGCGGATTCGGTATATATATCAAGACAATACATTAAGGCGTTGCGCAATAAAATTATGGGGGGATGATCAATGTCCAGAATATGGAGAATGATGATGACTGGTATGCTGTTAGGCAGTATGCTGATGTATGTGGAGGCATGGAGGCTTGCAACGATAGAGAATGAGCTTGTAGCCAATACGTTTGTTGGTTTTGTGAAATATTGGATGGCAACCATTGGCATCGGGATTTGCTGCGGTCTCACTTCCTATGTGTACTCGATTCAAAATATCTCTTATAAGTGGAAGAAGGCTTTGCAGGTATTCCTTATTATTGCAGTACTTATTGGAGCTTCATTGCTCCTAACAACGATGTGGCAGGACATTGCCCGTAATGTAGGCTTAGGGCTTCTTATTTTTGCAGTGTTCTGGTCGATTGATCACATCGGTACAAGAAGCTCTGCGATGAGATCAATAAGCAGTTAAAATAGCTGGATTCACACGTTCGAATTCTTCTTTTTTCCCTTGTGCAAGCATACACTGAGAACGTACAGGCTGCTCGTTGCACCGACCGGAAGGGGGAATCGGATGTGAACAGGTGGCGTTCGAGCGGGTTCCGTGCGCGGCGATGGAGATGGCCGAAAATATCTTGGAGCAAACGCCGTCCAGGCTGGAAATCGCCAGGATGGCGTCCACGGTCAAGGATGCCAGTTGCAAGTCAATCAGATGCAAAAAATGCATCATCAGGCTGGAGCAGCAGACAGTCGAAGCCGAAGCGGAAGCGGAGAGCTTTCTTCATTGCACTCGTCATCATTACGCTGTTGACAGTGCAATTGTTCGTCTACGTGGATAGAAATGTGAAGGGGCCGCTCATGCATTTGGCTAAAATTCGTGTAAAGCAAATTGCGACACAGGCCATTAACCGAGCGATTACCGATCAGGTGATGCGTGGGCGAGAACTCGATAAGCTGATTGAATGGAAAACCGATTCACGTGGTAAAGTGACAAGCTTCGTCTTGAATTACAACGAGCATATGCGGATTACCTCCGAAACAGTAGATATTGTAGAGTCCTCGCTTAAAAATATTCATGAAATTAGTGACAAGATTCCGCTTGGTCAAGCGCTGGGCAGTCCACTGATCGCTTCCTTCGGTCCACGTATACCGGTTAAGATGGAGCCGCAGGGTGCGGTTAAGGTGGAGTTGAATACCCGCCCTATGGACGTTGGCATCAATATGGTACTGGTTGAGGTGTATATAAAGGTGACGGAAGAGGTCGCGATTGTCATTCCATTCGATCTGGAACCTGAAGTGGTTGAAACCCAAATTCCAATCTCCTATTTGCTCGTCGTAGGGGATGTTCCAATGTACTATTATGATGGCAAGGGTCAGCCAGTGGGAGCGAATCGGGAGAAAGCCCCTGCCTTGTCGTTGCCTATGCAGTCGGTTCCAAGCAGCGGAGGAAGCGGAAGTATTTCTGGCAGCAAGCAGGAAGGGATTACAGTTCCAGCACAGACTGAAACGCATGCTGATCCGACAGCTCCGGTCGAGACTGGTGATGTGCAGCAGCATGTCGGTAACGGTAATACTGGGCCGTGATCGGATTATGGCGCACAAAGATATGAAATGAAAAGTATGATGAGGATGTATGAGATAAAGGGTGCATGCGTCTGTATCAAATGCGGATTGGAATGTGTATGGGATTCGTATATGAAGTAGGGGCACATTCATCGGTACAGCCGAAAAATGTGCCCTTTTTGCTTTATTTAGAACCCAATCGTTAGCGCCGCTTGGAATTCAGCCGCTTGCGTTTATCGGATTGTTCCCACTGGTACAGAAGCGGGTACGGATCGAACGCGTACTCGACTAAGCCGCGATCGCGATATGCGCCATAGTGGAGATGCGGAGGGAACTTGCCTGATGTGCCAGGCTTGCCATATCCTGAGCTGCCAACCCATCCTACTATCTGACCCGGGGTGACGATATCGCCAACCTTAATATGTTTCTCATAACCAGACAGGTGGGCGTAATAATGATAAATGTTATTCAGATCACGTATGCCAATCCGCCAGCCGCCGTAACGGTTCCAGCCTTTCACCTCAACGATGCCGTAGCAGGTGCTGCGCACAGGAACCCCATATCCGGCAAAGATATCGGTGCCTTCATGAATACGATATCCCCCGTAATGCCGTCCCATTCCAAAAGTACTTCGATAAGAATAGGAGCTTCCAAGAGGCAATGGGAAAGTGTACTCGAACAGATCTACTTTATCGAAATGCTCGAAAATCCGCGCATACTGCTGGACACGCTGAACAGCACGTGGATTGGAATAATAATGCCACAGTCCATTGCCGAAATCTTCGACATTAGGCCCATAGGCTCCAATGATCGAAGCGACGCTGTAGAGCAAGTCCACATCATTCGAGGCGTCCGCACGCTTGTCCCCGGAACCGTCGCGTCCAATACCTCTAAAGATAGATATCGACTTCGGGTTGTCATCATTGATATCCGGGTTCAGCATGCCAGCCCATTTACGGGGATCCACATATACGCCTGTTAGTCGATCCGGATGTTTACGCTGTTTTGGGTTGGCTTTGGTCAACGCCCGCTCGTACTGGTCGATGGCAGCTAATCGGTACCAAGGGATTCCGGTCAGTATCGACATTTGCTCATATAAATTTCGACGCTCTTTCCATACATCCACTGCCGGGGATGGTGCCTGACCAGAATCTTTGGCAGCTCCAGACTGCTGGCTAGACTGATTCTTCTGCTGCTGTGAACCAGACGGAGCGGCATGAACCGACACCGCCGAATGTGGTGTCATCAGCCCCAGCCATAAGGCAAGTCCTGCACATATATAAGATGGAGCTTGTCTCATGTCTTCATTTCCTCCTTATTCCATACCTGAAAAGGTTGATTTAATGTTAGAATGTGCGTAAATGGCCTTTTTATCCAAGCAATGGACACGCAGGTATAGATTTTGAAGGGTTCATGGTATAATACAGAATTAGGTCAAGGTTAAGCGAACAAGAAGGAAGGTAGACTCCATGAAAACGAGAGAGCAGAAGCAGAAACCAGATTGGATACGCATCAAGCTGACTACGGGAGAGAACTATTCCGAGATCAAAGATATGATGCGCTCCAAAACGTTGCACACCGTATGCGAGGAAGCGCGTTGTCCGAACATTTATGAATGTTGGGCGAATCGTACGGCGACGTTTATGATTTTGGGAGACATCTGCACTCGTGCTTGCCGCTTCTGTGCGGTCAATACCGGCATGCCGACGGAATTGGACTTGCAGGAGCCAGAACGCGTAGCAGAAGCTGCAGAGCGCATGGGCTTGCGCCATTGTGTCGTTACATCCGTAGCCAGAGACGATTTGAATGATGGAGGAGCATCGATCTTTGCAGAGACGATCCGGGCGCTACGTCGCCGATTGCCACTCTGCAGTGTGGAAGTGCTTATCCCGGACTTCATGGGTAATTGGGATGCACTTAAGTTGGTTATGGACGCAAAGCCAGACATTCTCAATCATAACGTCGAGACGGTAGAACGGTTGTCCGACCGTGTACGTGCGAAGGCGAAGTATGAACGCACACTTGAATTGTTGAAGCGTGCGAAGGAAATGCAGCCGAACATTCCTACGAAATCCAGCATTATGCTTGGCGTGGGGGAAGAATGGGATGAAATCTTGCAGACAATGGACGATCTTCGCGCCGTTGATTGCAACATTATGACAATTGGACAGTATTTACAGCCGACGAAGAAACACTTGTTCGTCGAGAAATATTACACTCCAGAACAATTTGCAGAGCTGAAGAACGAAGGATTGAAGCGTGGGTTCAGCCATGTGGAATCGGGACCGCTTGTCCGCAGTTCCTACCATGCGCATGAACAAGTCCAGTCCGCTCATAAGTCCATGGCTACACAAGCGTAATCGTGTTGTTAGCCGCTGGCGATGAGACGGAGTTCGCCTAAAGAGTGACCGTTCGAGAAGCCGATGTTCAGCAGCCAGAAAATGCATCATCTACTTGATGTCCCAGTCTCCTTACAAGTTGTTAGCGACTTGTAAGGAGCAGTAGCGGCAATCGGGAGGAGAGGGAGCATGCAGGCCTCTATGTTATGGGAACAACCTCGATAAAGCGCGCTCCTCCGTTCGTGCTTGAGCCTGCTGCGGCAGGGGAAGGGGGAATCACGGACGTGATTCAAATTGGAGGCAGATCGTACGAAGTCATTCATGAGTACAAGAACGCATGGAATCCGGAAGCATTCAAGGGGCGCTTTAGCGAAGTACTAGAACGGTATGATTACATTCTAGGGGATTGGGGATACAATCAGCTTCGCCTCAAAGGCTTCTTCCGTGACACTCATGCGAAATCCACTAAGGATAGCGCCTTGTCCGGAATGATGGATTACATTAATGAATATTGCAATTTCGGATGCGCCTATTTCATATTGGAGAGGGTAGGCAACAAGGATGTCCGTGTTAGGACTGCTGGAGAGCAGGGAGATGAAGCAGAACAAGAAGGTGCAGCAGCATTGGAAGCGCCTACTGCAGATTTGCCGCCGCAGCAACCGAAGCAGGGGATTGTACTCCAGCCGAAGCAAAATAATCAGGATGCAGCAGCAGAACCAGCTGCGAAGCCATCTTCGTCTGAGCGTAAGCCTCGTCATTCGCGCAATCGCAATAAGCAGAATCATGGCAAAGGCGGTACAGCGAATCAAGCAGGTGCGCAGCCGCGACCTGCTGCGGAATCAAAGGAACGGGCAGAGCGGGTAGATCGCACACCTAAAGAAGTGCGTTCCTAAGCAGACACAGCATATACCATAATAGATGGACTTACCGGCACCGCTTCTCATCAGTTCAAGATGAGGAGCGGTGCCGTTTGCATGAATAGGACATAGCAACGCCCGCCGTCCAGTGAACAGCGGGCAATGTGAAGTTGAACTTATACGTTATAACAGCCGTGCTCGTCATATCCGAGGAAGGCTTCACGCACCCGATTCCAGAACGGGAATGGACGATAGCGAATAAATGTTACCTTCTGATCGGCGACTCTACAGCGTATGGAACACAGCTGCTCCAACGGAATGTTGATGTGATCAACCGTCAGGAGCAATTTCTGCTTCTTCTGAGAATGGATGTCGCAATGATGATGCTTCGGCAAAATAAGCGACGATCCAAGCGTACGATACACACGGTTGTTGATGGATGAAATCTCAGCAAGTTGAATCGATGGGATCGAGGGATGAACCATAGCCCCACCGAGACTCTTATTGTAAGCTGTACTTCCAGACGGAGTAGATACGCACACTCCATCTCCACGGAACATTTCGAACAGTTCGTCATTAATATCAATTTGAGCGACGAGCGTATTTTCTACCCCTTTAAGCGTAAACTCATTCAATGCGATGTATGTCTTGTTGGAGCCGTTGTCATGAGTAGCGACTTGCAGCTCAATTAGTGGATACTTGACGATGCGCGGTGATATTTGGTCTTGGGTTCGATTATCTGCAATCAACTGAACGAGCATCTCAATTTCATCTGGCTTCCAATCCGCGTAAAACCCGAGGTGGCCGGTATGGATGCCAACAAATGCAAGTTGATCAAGCTGATCGATGTATCGATGGAACGCTTGAAGCATCGTGCCGTCTCCGCCTATGGATAATACAATATTCGGTTCGTCATCATCACGTACTAGGCCCCGATCGTTGGCCAGTTGGTGGAACGTGTCGGCTAATGCGGCAGATACGTCGTCTCCCCGGTTCATTACTGCGTACTTCAAGGCGTTGGCTCCTTTGCACTGCTTTTCATTAAGATTTATAACGAGTATATCCAATTCCATATTATACGTTCCACATCTGGAATACAATCGCCATTTCATCTGAAGCAGTTTAGCCGTTCTTTTATCTGCCCATTCGATGGAAGTATCGAAGCAATCCAACAGCCGCTGATCCGATAATCAATACAAAGATAATGGCCGAGGCTGCTAGAAGACCGGTATGCGTGGCTGACCATGCTGTATTCCATACTTTTGTTGGAATTATGTTGTGGTCTAAGTCAGACAGCCACGTAGGGAGCAAGGATTGTACCGTTCTTGTGTGGAGCAGCGGATACAGGACAAAAGCGGCGAATGCGGCAAGGAAGCTGTGAATGAGTCTGGAAACAAAGAAAGGAATATATCGTAAATCACACTGATTCATAATACTAACGATTTGGGCATGGACAGACAATCCACCCCATGACAAAATCCAAGCTGCGGCTACCACTTGTGCATGAGTGCCAGCTGAGTCCGCGGCTCCAGCGCCCTTAGCGCCAAGTGTCACCTCAAATATTCCACCGG